>NZ_JBFBDO010000123.1:0-21936 GCF_040683335.1 Kitasatospora sp. NPDC093806 | reverse complement strand
GTCCTGGCGGGGCCCCGGCACCGGGGCCGGATCCGGTGCCCGCGCGGCGGCGGCCGGGGGCACGGCGGCGGCGCCGTCGGGGGCGGGGCACACGGGAGTGGGACAGCCGGGAGCGGCGCACTCGGGAGCGGGGCAGCCGGCGGCCGGTGGACGTGCCGACGCGGACCGGAAGGAGCCGACGGCCCGGCAGGATTCGACCCGCCCCGAGGCGACGGCCGAGGACGACGGCGTGCCGGTCTGAACCGCCCGAACGCCGTCCGCCCCGGCAGCGGGCGGTGCTCAGGCGGCCGGGCGCTGCTCCTCGGCGGCCTTGCGGCGGATCGCCCGCCACGCGCCCTGCTGCACCAGCAGCGTCAGCACCCCGGCCACCACGATCCCCAGCATGTTCAGCAGCAGCTGCGCGCTCGATCCCCAGAACTGCCGGAAATCGCCGTACCCGAGCGCGACGGCCGCATTGGCGGCGGCCGGCACGGTGGTCACCGAGATCGCCACGCCGACCAGCATCCCGGCCTTCGCCGAGGTCAGCGAGAGCAGACCGGCGATGCCGGCCAGGAAGGCCACCACGAAGGAGGTGGCGTCCGGCTGCCAGATGAAGGAGGTGTTGGGCCGGTCGGCGTCGAACTGCTCGTGGCTGAACAGCCCCAGGCCGTCCATCAGCAGCGAGAAGGCGACGGTCAGCGCCATCGCCACCGCGAACCCGGCGACCAGCGCGTTCAGCGACCGCAGCGCGGGCCGCGAGCGCCGCTGGACGAGCGCGACGCACAGCCCGGCCAGCGGCCCGAACTCGGGCCCGACCGCCATCGCGCCGACCACCAGGATCGCGCTGTCCAGCACCGCGCCGCAGGCCGCCAGCATCGTCGCCACGGCCAGGAAGGCCAGGTAGACGCCGGTGAGCGTGGACTCCTCGTGGGTGATCTCGGAGACCGCCTCCCAGACCAGCGCGTCGGCGCCCTCGCCGGGCGCGAGCCGTTCGGCCTCGTCGGCGGCGGCCGAGAGGGTCAGCTCGACCTGCTCGACGTCGATCGCCCCGCGCTCGGTGAGCCCGGTGCCGCGCAGCGCGCCCAGCACCTCGTCCGCCGACTCGCGCGCCACGTCGCAGAGCACCAGGTCCCCGGCGGGCCGGACGGCGGCGGCGGGGAGCAGCACCACGTGGGTGACACCCACGCAGTCGTCCAGGCAGCTGAGCACGGTGTCGCGCAGGTCGGCGGGGACGATCAGACGCAGGTGCAGCACGGGTGCTCCGGGCGGGGTACGGCGGCGGGGGACCCGATCACCATAGACGGGCCCCCCGGCGCGGACGTGCCCCGGACGTGCCCCGGACATGACCGGGGTGTGGCCGGGGCGTGACCGGACGTGCCTGGGCGTCAGGCGGCGGGGCGCTTGGCCCGTTCGACCAGGTCGACGGTGGCGCGCGGGTCCTCGACCTCGACCACCAGGCGGCTGTAGCGCTCGTCGGCGAGCTCGATCACCACCGCCCCGGCCGGGTTCTTGACGTCCCAGAAGACCCATTCGCCGCCGGATCGGAAGGTGCCCGCGGTGATCACCCCGGGGAAGTGCGTGCCGCCGACCCTGATCCCCTTGGGTTCGCGGAAGATCCCGGGGTCGACGGTGGCGCCCCGGACGTTGCCGAGCGGGATCTCGATCCGGCTGCGGATCGCCCAGAGGCGGTCGAGGCCCTCGATCTCGACGACGAGGGTGTTGTCGTTGACGCTCACACGGGCCATGGAACTGTTCCTCCCAGGGGGTTTCGGTCGTGGGTGCCGTGCTCAGGCGGACTGATCGGTGGACGGCTCGGCGGGCTGGCCGACGGACCGCTCGGTGGTCCGCTCGGTGGCCGCGGCGAAGGCGAGCACCGAGGCGGCGGAGGGCCCGCCGACGCCCGCGCGGGCCCGCAGCCGCAGGCCGAGCACGGTCGCGGCGAGCACCCCGCCGGCTCCGGCGCCGGGACCGGGGCCGAGGCCGGCACCGGAGCCGCCGGGTGCCCGCCGCCCGCGCGGGCGAGCGCGGCGCCGAGCGCGCCGTCGAGCGCGGCCAGCCCCTCGGCGACCAGCTCGCCGACCTCCGGATCGCTCCCGGCCCGTTCGACCGCCGCCGAGAGCAGCAGGCCGGCGGCCGGTCCGCCGTCGAAGGCGGCCACCGCCCGGGTCAGCACGGCCGGGAGGCCGTCGGCCGGGGTGAGGGCCGCCGCGAGCGGCAGCACCTCCTCGTCGAGGTGACGGCGCAGCGCGGCGAGGTAGAGGCCGCGTTTGCTGCCGAACACCTTGTAGAGGCTGCCCCGGTGGACGCCGAGCCCGGTGACCAGGTCGTCCACCGAGGTCCCTTCGTACCCGTGGACGGCGAACAGCTCCGCCGCCGCCCGGACGGCCTGCTCCTCGTCGAAGGCGCGTGGTCTTCCCATGACGAGGACTCTAGGAGTTTAAGAACGCCCGGTCAAGAACGAACGTTCTCAAACTCCGTGAGCCCCCGTGAGCCCCCGTGATCCCCCGTGGGCGGCTGTCCTCCCCCCGCGGTCCGTCAGCCGGCCAGCACCTCCCGCAGGGCGCGGGCCTCCTTGACCAGGCGGCCGGAGCCCGGCCGGCCGGCCACCGCCGTCACCTCCGGTATCGGGCCGCGCGCCCCGCAGCGCCGGGCCGCGTCCGCCGCCACCGCCAGCAGCTCGGCGGTGCCGCGCAGCACCTCGCCGCCGAGCAGGGCGGGCAGCGCGGGCCCGAGCAGCGACCAGACCGTGCGGTACGCGCCGGTGGCGGCGGCCCCGGTCAGCGACTCGGCGAGCCGGTTGGGCTTCACCGTGCCGAGCGCCACCAGTTCGCCCAGCTCGCGGCCGAGCACGGCGCCGTCCAGGTCGCCGCGGGCCGCGAGGACCAGCAGGGCGTCCACCGCGGCGGTGCGGTCCTCGGGGAAGCGGGCACCGAGGCAGTAGGCCAGGGCGAGGTGGAGCGCGAGCCCGGCCGGGCCGCCGGCCTCGGCGAGCACCACGAGCGTCCCGGCGGCGCCGCGCTGGTCGCGGTCGGCGACGGGTGCGAACCAGTCGAGCCAGCGGGCCGCCTGCTCCTCCCGGTGGTGCGGCAGCATCGCGGCCCAGTGCGCGGTGGGGTTCCAGAGCCAGTCGGCCTGCTTGCGGACCCGGGAGTCGCTGGGCGCGGTGGCGGCCAGCAGCGCCCGGAACTCCTCGCCGAGCCGCTCGCCCCCCGGTCCGACCGGGCCGCCGTCGCTGCCCGGCTGGGCCACCTCGACCCGCTTGAGCTCCTCCCAGGACGTCTGCCAGGAGCGCCGCTTCGACGGCTCCGGGGCGTAGAGCGCCCGCTCCGAGGGCTGCGCCGGCACCCCGCCCCCGCGCAACCAGGCGGCCAGCCACCGACCGGCCGGCGAGGCCAGCCGGTCGGCGGCCGCCAGGACCTCCGGGTCCGCCGTCGGGGCGACCCGCAGCAGCGCGGCGTCCAGGTCCGCCGCGCCGGGCACCACCTTCGCCGCCTCGTAGCCGGCGAGCCGCCCGACCAGGGTGGCGGCGGCGATCGCGCCGGTGGCGTCGGTCGGGGTGGCCAGCAGGTGCGGCGGACGGGTGGCGGTGACCAGCCAGGCCGCCTCCTCCAGCCGGGCGGCCAGCACCGCGCCGTACGGGGTGCACTGGTCGCTGCGCAGCGGCGACCGCCCCCGGCGGCCGAGCGACTCCCAGAGCCGGTGCGGCGGGGTCAGCCCGCTGACGGCCGCCGCGACGTAGAGCACGTCGTGCGGCCGGCAGTCGTGGTAGTCGCCGATGCTCTGCCACGGGCGCGCCCGCAGCACCGGCTCCAGCGCCTCGACGAGCGCGTCCCGGTCGCGGTGGGTGTGCCGGACCAGGCCGTCCAGCACCCGCTCGAAGTCGGCGACTCCCGGCGGGTCGGCGGCCAGCAGCGCGGCCAGCTCCTCGGCGACCTCGGCCGGGGTGGCGAGCGGCTCGCCGAGCGGGGCCGGCACCGGGGCCGGCGGGAGCAGTTCGTCCCACGCGGTGTCACCGTCGCCGTCGGCCGCGCCGACCGGCGCGCCGAACAGGTCGGCGGCCCGCGCGTGGTGCGCCGGGTTGAGCGACTCGGCGGCCAGTCGCAGCTCGGGCAGGACGGCCTCGCCGGCCTCCTTGAGCCGGCGGGCGACCACGTTGAGGGCGCGCTCCTGGACGGTGCCGTCGGGGTGGCCGAAGGCCTGGGCGGCGGCCAGCACGACCGGCCCGGAGCGCTCCGGCGACCGCCGGGCGGCCTGCTCCAGCCAGGCCAGCTGAGCCCGCACCAGCTTCTTCTCGGCGCGGAACAGCACCACCGCCGACGCCTCCTCGGCCACCTCGGGCGCGATCAGCCCGGCCTCGTCCAGCCCGGCGAGCACCTGCTGGGCGTGGCCGGCCACCACCGACAGCGCGTCCAGCATCGCGACCAGGTCGCGGACGTGGCCGGCGTACTCCTGCGGGGTGGGCGCGAGGGTGGTCAGCACGGCGAGGAAGGCCCGCTGGTCGGCGGGCTTGCCGCCGCGCACCAGCCGGGCGAGGCAGCGCTCGACCAGCTCGGCCCGACCGATCGGGCCGCGCTCGGCGAGCCCGGCGAGCGCCTCCGGCCAGGAGTCGCCGGGCCGGTTGCTGTAGCGGGTGTCCAGCGGCCAGGCGACGTCGTCGAGTTCGAACACCCGGGGCAGCAGGACCGGGGTGAAGGTGTCCACCCGCAGCCGCTCCAGCAGGGTGTCGACGAGGCCGCGCGGGCCGTTCTCCGCCCCGGCCGCCGAGCGCAGCCACTCGGCGACGAAGTCGTCCGAGGCCGGGACGGCGCAGCCGGTCCGCCGCACCACCCCTTCGATCAGCGGGTAGAGGTCCCAGCTCCAGCCGGAGCCGCGCTTGGCGGCGAGCCGGCCGACCACCTCGATCTGCCACTCCTCCGGCTGGGCCGCGACCACCTCGGCGAGCGCCGGGTCCTTGACCCAGGAGCGGCCGCTGAAGTCCCGTGCGCCGATCCAGGTGGCGGCTCCCGCGGCGCCGGTGTGGCAGCCGGCGCCGGCCACCAGCAGCGCTCCCATCCGCCCGTAGGCCGCCCTCGACCACTCGGCCCGGTTCTCCCGGCGCAGCTCCTTGAGCGCCGGGAGGCAGGCCCGCCGCTCGGCCGGCCCGAGGGCCGCGACCAGCCCCGGCAGCTGCGGCGTCCGGCCCTCGCGGACCGCCTCCAGCAACTGCTCCACCCCGCTCACCGCGCCCGTCGCCGCGTCCGTCCCCAGCGTGCCCGTCGTGCTCATCGCGTCCCCTCCCGAAGTGTGTCGTCCTGCGCCGTGCGCTCCTGCGCCACGCCGCCCGGCGCCGTGCCCTCCCGTGCCGCCGCCGCGCCGTCCCGGACCATACCGACCGCCAGGACGTGCTTGCACGGGCCGCGCCCGCCCCGGTACTTGGCCCACCAGAGGCAGGTGCAGCCGACCGCGCCCGCCGCGTCCGAGCGCACCCGCTGGATGTGGTCGTCCACCGTGACGGTGGCCAGTGAGCCGCCCTCCTCCAGCCGGACCGCGCCCGCCGCGACCAGGGCCCGGGCCGCCTTCAGCCGCGGGTTGCCGCTCTCCGCCCGCCCGGCGTCGTAGGGCAGCTGGCGGTGGAAGTACGCGGCCTCGGCGGCGTCGTAGCCGATCTGCCCGGCGGTGCCGAGCCGGGTGAGCGCCGCCCGGACCCGGGCCGGGGTGATCCCGGCCTGCTCGGCGAGCTCGCCGATCTCGATCCGCGGCTCCCAGGCGAGCAGCGCCGCGACCAGGTCGGCGTCCGGCTCGGCGGTGTCCCGGGCCAGCGCGCCGAGCACCCCGCCCTCGCCGCTGAAGCCCCGGGAGGCGTCCGGCGAGAGGGTGAGGGTCAGCCGCATCCCGGGCAGCACGACCTCCCAGGCGGAGGCCGTCGGCCCGGTGCCGGGCACCGGCGGCCCGTACACCCGCAGCGCCTGCGCGTGCCGCAGCACCCGCTGGAGCGCGACGAGCCGCTCCGGGCCGGGCAGGCAGACCGCGCCGGGCACCGGCCGGGAGGTCGGGCGCAGCGTCCGCCCGGCCGGGACGACCCACTGCACCGTGCGGGAGCCGGACCGGCCGCCGCCGCGCGGCAGCCCGCGCAGGAAGCGGACCGCCTCGGCGGCCGGCAGCTCGGCCCGCAGGTCGAAGCCGGCGGCGGTGACCTGGGTCTCGGCGAAGCCGCGCAGCCAGCGCTCCGGCAGCGGGACCTTCTTCTCGACGACCGGGCCGTCGAAGGTGGTGACCTCCAGGGCGTCCGGGCCGACCGCGAGGTGCAGCGGCTCGGCCGGGCCGATCCGGGTGAGCGCCTCGCGCAGCGGGTTGTTGACGTCGACGTTGGTGGTGCCGTGGCCGATCTCGTCGCCGTCCAGGCCGGCGGCGAGCACGTCGAGGCGGGCGTAGACGCCGCAGCAGCCGGAGAAGGACTCGAAGCGGATCCGGTCGCCGTTGGCGGTGACCACCGGATCGAGCGAGGCGCGCAGCTGTGGCTGGTAGTAGCGGGCCGCCGCGACGTCGGCGACGGCGAGCAGCGCGGCGGCGGCCGGCGCGGGCTCGGCCAGGAAGCCCGCGAAGAAGCGCGGGTGGGCGGCCGCCCCGAGCGGGGTGGCCCCACCGGAGGTCTCCAGGGCGAGGCGCCGGCCGGCCGCACCGTCGAGGACGGCGGACGGGCGCAGATAGGCGTACGCGTGTGCGGATTGCGACATGTCGATGACGGTAGGTCAGGGCACTGACAGTCGGTCCGGCCGAACGCCCCGGCGGCACGGTTCTGGAACAGGTTCTAGTGCGATATTCGCCCGAAAGGGTTACCCAGGTCACACCAACGGGCGCTTCGGTTCTGTCACTATGGGCCGGTGACAGAGCTGACCGAACAGGACAGACGCGCGGCCGACACGGCCGGCTCGTTCGCCGAACTGCTGTGGATCGAGCAGCTCGACGAGAACACGTTCCGCGGCCACTGCCACGCCGGGGCGCCGATGCGCGCGTTCGGCGGCCACGTCGCCGCGCAGGCCCTGGTGGCGGCCGGGCGGACGGTCGGCACCGACCGCGCGGTGCACTCGCTGCACGGCTACTTCCTGGTCGCCGGCGACCCGACCCGCCCGATCGACTACCGGGTGGACGAGGTCCGGCAGGGCTCCTCCTACGCCACCCGGCGGGTGACGGCGCTGCAGGGCGGCGAGGCGGTCTTCACCCTCTCCGCCTCCTTCAAGCGCCCCGAACCGGCCTCCGACCGGCACCGGGAGGTCCCCCCGCTGCCCGGCCCCGAGGAGCTGCCGGACGTCTTCGCCTCCTGGGACGACGCCTCCCGCGCGGCGCTCGCCGCCAGCGGCTTCGGCGCCATGGAGCTGCGCTTCGTCCCGCCGGACGCGCCGGGCGTGCCGCCGAGCGTGCCCGGGATGCCGCAGCAGTTCGTCTGGCTGCGGGCCGGCTCCCCGCTGCCCGCCGACGACCCGCTGCTGCACGTCTGCGCGCTCACCTACCTGTCGGACCTCACGCTGGCCTCGACGGCCGGGCTGCACCTCCAGCCGAACTTCTTCCAGCGCCGTGAGCCGCCCCGGCTGCTGATGGCCTCGCTGGACCACGCGATGTGGTTCCACCGGCCGTTCCGCGCCGACGAGTGGCTGCTCTTCGCCCAGCGCAGCCCGTCCTCCTCGGACGGCCGCGGGCTGTCGCTCGGCGAGTTCTACGACCGCGAGGGCCGGCTGGTGGCCTCCGCCGTCCAGGAGGCGCTGATCCGCGAACGGGTGGTCGCCCCCCGCTGACCTCGCCGGCCGGGCCCGACGCCGCCGACGGTTGCCGCCGACGGTTGCCGCCGACCGCCGCTGCCGGGCCCGCGGAACGGGCGGTTGACCCCCCGCCCAACAGCAGGCGGCGGGTGGGCGTCATATTCCTGAGCGGCCCCGGCCCGTATCATGGTGCGGGTGACCAAGGTTGACCTGTCACCACGGCCGGTGGAGGCCATGTCTCCACGTCAGCTCGAACGCCGCGAGAGCCTGATCGCGGCCGCGCTCGCCCTGGTGAACGAGATCGGCGTCGAGCGGCTGCAGATGAAGCAGGTCTGCGAGCGGTCCGGAGTCGCCCTGGGGACGGCGTACCGCTACTTCTCCTCCAAGGACCACCTGTTGGCGGCGGCGATCGCCGAGTGGCACCGGCTGCTGCTGGCCGACCTGGTGGCGGAGCTGCGCGGACCGCGCGCCGGGCTGGGCGGCACCGACCGGGTGGCGCGGTTCGTCCGCGGCGGGATGCGCGCCTACCAGCGCCAACCCGAACTGGCCCGGCTCCGGGTGGCCGTCGCCGCCTCCACCGACCCCTTCGCCAGCGAGGCCCTGCAGGGCATGGCCCGGGCCGACAGCACCGCGCTCCAGGCGGTGATGGCCGACGAGGTGCCGGCCGCGGCGAGCGACCTGGTGCGGCACATCGTCGGCCACGCCTGGCAGGGCGAGCTGACCGCCTGGGTGACCGGCCGCACCACGCTCGGCGACGCCCGGCGGCGGCTGGAGGACGTGGTGCGGCTGGTGCTGACCCCGTACGAGACGCCCTATCCCGCCCCGTACGAGGTCCCGTCCGCCTGAACCCTCCGCCCGGGGGGCGGCGCGGGGAGCGGTACCCGAGGGGGCGGGATCAGGCCACCGTCACCGGGTGCACCACCACCGCGTCGAACAGGTAGCCCTCGCGGTTGAACACCGCCACCTCGGGCTGGGTGTTGCCCCGGCGGTCGACGGCCCGGGCCCGCAGCTCGTACGGGCCGGACGCCGCCGGGCGCCACTCGACGCTCCAGCGCGTCCAGTCGTCGGCGCGCGGCTCGTCGCGCAGCTCGGCCCGGCGCCACCGCCGCCCGCCGTCCACGGACACCTCGACCCGGCGGATCGGCGCCGCGCCCGACCAGGAGCGGCCGTGCAGGCGGTGGCTCCGCCCGGCCGGGAGAACGGCGCCGCGGGCCAGCTCGAAGGCGCTCTTCACCACCTGGGTGGTGAGCGGCGCGCTGCCGCCGGCCGGGTGGTCGGGGCCGAAGAGGCGGTAGAAGTCGGTGTTCCAGGGCGAGTAGAGCGGCTGGTCGGCGACCTCGATCGAGCCGACCCACTTGATCGAGGCGATCCCGACCCAGCCCGGCACCACCAGGCGCACCGGCGCGCCGTGGTCGGGAGTGAGCGGGTCGCCGTTCATCTCGTAGGCGAGCAGGACGTCGTCCAGCGCCTTGCCGACCGGCAGCGGGCGGCGGACCCGGCCGAGGCTGACGCCGCCGGCCGTGAACTCCGGGTCGAGGCCGCTGGGCAGCACGTCCACCGCGTCGCGGGTCAGGCCCGCCCGGCGCAGCACGTCCGCGAGCCGGACGCCGCGCCAGCGGGCCGAGCCGATCCCGCCGAGCGTCCACGGGGTGCCGGGCACGGTCTGGTGCTGCTGGCTGCCGTAGAAGCTGCGGCCGTTGCCGGCGCACTCGATCAGGGCGCTGATCGAGTGCGCGGGGAGTGCGCGCAGGTCGGCGAGGGAGAACTCGACCGGCCGGTCGGCGGTCGGGGCGCCGCGCAGGCCGCTGCCGAAGAGCTTCAGCCGCCAGCCGTCGGCGTCGATCAGCGGGGTACTGGTGTGGTTGCGGACGAAGAACCGTTCCACCGGGATGTGCCGGCCGACGGGTGCGCCGTCCGCGCCGTCCCGCAGCGCGTCGAAGCGCATCTCGGCGTTGGTGCCGCGCGGGACGAACCACTCGGCGGGCAGCGGCTTGACGATCCCCGGCACCGGCCCGGCGGCGGGACCGGCGGCGGGACCGGCCGCGGCACCGGGGTCCGCCGCGGTGCGGGCGAGCGCGGGCCGCGCGGTGAGCAGCGCGCCGGCGGTGGGCGCGGCGATCACCCCGGCGGCGGCGAGCATCCGCAGCAGGGTGCGGCGCTCCACGCCGTCGGCGCGGGCCTCGCCGGCCAGCCACTGGCGGCGGCGGAGCCGGTCGTAGGCGGCCTCGGAGAGCTGTTCGGCGGGCATGGGCACACTTCCGTTCGGGTCGTGGTCGGGCATGGGGGCAGGCGTGGCAGTGGTCATGCGTGGCGGTGGCGGACGCGCGGGCGCGCGACGTCCCCGGCTCGGGCCGGGGACGGGCTCAGCGGCGGGGAATCAGCGGCCGAGCAGGCGACAGCAACAGCAACAGCGACAGCGACAGCGACAGCGACAGCGACAACGACAACGGCAGGCGGATCGCCCGCGTCCGGACGCGGATATGGACGCGCCCCGGGCAGGCTCGACGACGGCGCGGACGGCGGGCCGTCCGGCGGACGTCACAGCGCGCGCTCCCCCGGTCACGACCGGGATCATAGGGCCGCCGCCGACACCGCGTCAGCCGATCCCGGGGACCGGACCGCCGCCGGTCGAGCCGTCGGACTTGACCTTCACACCGGTGTCAACTTCTAGCGTGCGGAGCGGGCCGACCGCCCACACCCCGCCCGACCAGCACAGGAGCACGCCATGACCACCCAGCGCCCCGCCCAGAGCCCGGCCTCCCCCACCGCCTCCGCCACCGCCCCGGCCGCCGCCCCGCTCGCCCGCATCGTCCGCGGCGGCGGCCCCGGCCTGCTGCTCGCACACGGCGCGGGCGGCAGCGCCGCCGACAACTGGGGCCCGCTGCTCGACGACCTCGCCGCCCACCGCACCGTCGTCGCCCCCGACTACCCGGGCTCCGGCGACAGCCCGGACGAGCCGGACGCGCCGTCACTCGACGAGCTCGCCGACCGCCTGGTGGCCGCCGCCGACGAGGCGGGCCTGGCCGACTTCGACCTGGCCGGCTACTCGCTCGGCGCCGCCGTCGCCGTCCGGATCGCCACCCGCTACCCCGGCCGGGTCCGCTCGCTGCTGCTGCTCGCGGGCGTGGCCGGCGGCTCGCAGCGGCTCCGGGTGCTCGCCGACCAGGCCCTCGCCCTCGCCGGACACCCCGAGCTGCTGGCCAACCAGCTGCTGACGGTCGGCTTCGGCCGGAGCTGGGTGGAGGCGCTGCCCGCCGAACAGCTCGCCGAACTGCGCGCCGCCCTGGCCGCCACGCCGGCGCCGGCCGGCTTCCGCTGGCAGTTCGAGCTGGCCGCCCGCGCCGATGTCCGGACCGAGCTGGCCGCCGTCACCGCCCCCACCCTGGTGATCTCCACCAGCGAGGACGACCTGGTCGCGCCGGCTCAGCACCGGGCCCTGGCCGAGGGCATCCCCGGCGCCCGGCTGACCGAGCTGGCGACGGGTCACCTGCCGATGGTCGAGCGGCTGCCGGAGCTGCGGGAGCTGGTGCTGGACTTCCTCGCCGGCCCGGCCGCCGGGTAACCGCGGCGCCGCGGCTCGCCGGCGTGTCCCCGAGCGGGCCGGGAACACCCCGGTGAGCTGCGGCGTTCGCCCGGTCATGCGCATCGGAGAACTCGCCCGCCTGACCGGGGTGTCCACCCGCCTGCTGCGGTACTACGAGGAGCAGGGCCTGCTCGAACCGGCCCGCTCCACCGGCGGCTACCGCGAGTACGGCGAGGAGGACGGCGTCCGGGTGCGGCAGATCCGCAGCCTGCTGGCGGCGGGCCTGTCCACCCGGGTGATCGCGAGCATCCTCCCCTGCGCCCACGGCCCCATCCCCGCCCTGGAGGCCTGCCCCGACCTGCTCGGCACCCTCCGCGGCGAGCTGGCCGAACTCGACACCCGGATCGGCGAGCTGACCCGCAGCCGGAACGCCCTGGCCGGCTACCTGGACGCGACCGTGCCCTCATCCCGCCCGTACGCGGCGGCCTGACGGGCACCCACCCCGATCCACCCACCTCAAGCCACCCGCTCCGAGGCACCCGGCGGCGTCCGACCGACGCCCGACCCGGCGCCCGTCTGACGCCCGCTCAGGTCACCCCTCCCCGGCGCGCCCTCCCGGCTCTCCCGGCGGGAACTGGACATAGTACGACATGTATCCCTTTTCCGATCATGTCGTCGGCCCATGTCGTCGGCCCGCCAGTACGCCGCGAGAGGTACCCCCATGAGCAGTCAGCCGCCCGAGCCCCCGGACGAACCCGCCGCCACCCTCCCGGTCGACCGGGCGGTCTTCGGGATCAGCGCCGTCCTGGTGCTCGGCGTCGTCGCCTGGGGGATCTTCGCCGAGGACTCCCTCGGCTCCACGTCGAGCACCGCCCTCGGCTGGGTCCTGCACAACTTCGGCTGGCTGTTCGTGGTCGCCGCCGATGTCTTCCTCGTCCTCACCGTGCTGCTCGCCTTCAGCCGCTTCGGCCGCATCCGGCTCGGCCGCGACGAGGACGAGCCGGAGTTCTCCACCCTCGCCTGGGTCGCCATGATGTTCAGCGCGGGCATGGGCATCGGCCTGATGTTCTACGGCGTCGGCGAGCCGCTCCAGCTGTTCGCCACCCCGCAGCCCGGCTCCGGCCTGGAGCCGCAGTCCGCGGCCGCCGCCCAGCAGGCGCTGGAGTTCTCGCTCTTCCACTGGACCCTGCACCCCTGGGCGATCTACGCGGTCTGCGGCCTCGCGCTCGCCTACACCACCTTCCGCAAGGGCCGGGGCAACCGGATCTCCGCCGCGTTCGTCCCGCTGATCGGGCAGCGCGGCGCGGACGGCTGGACCGGCCGGGCGATCGACCTGCTCGCCGTCTTCGCCACCGTCTTCGGCTCGGCCACCAGCCTCGGCCTCGGCGCCCTCCAGGTGGCCGACGGCCTCGGCTACATCTCCGACGTCACCAACACCGAGCGCACCCAGCTGGTGATCATCGCCTCGCTGAGCGCCGCCTTCGTCGTCTCCGCCTTCTCCGGGGTGCACAAGGGCGTCAAGTGGCTCTCCACCGCCAACGTGGTGCTGGCCTCGCTGATCATGCTCTTCGTCTTCGTCTTCGGCCCGTCCGTCTTCGTCCTGGACTCGATCCCGTCGACGGTCGGCGGCTACCTCTCCGACCTGCTCGACATGTCCACCCAGACCGGCGCCTTCACCTCCGAGAGCTGGCTCGGCTCCTGGACCATCTTCTACTGGGCCTGGTGGCTGTCCTGGGCGCCGTTCGTCGGCACCTTCATCGCCCGCATCTCGCGCGGCCGCACCGTCCGGCAGTTCCTGGTCGGCGTGCTGCTGGTGCCCAGCGGGGCCACCGTGATCTGGTTCTGCGTGATGGGCGGCACGGCGATCCGGCTGGACGGCACCGGCGCCGCCGACCTCGTCGAGACCATCCCGCAGGGCGCCGAGGCCTCGCTGTTCGAGATGCTGCGCGCGCTCCCGCTCGGCTCGGTGACCAGCGTGGTCGCGGTGCTGCTGGTGATGACCTTCTTCATCACCAGCGCCGACTCCGCCTCGCTCGTCCTCGGCTCGCTCTCCAGCCGCGGCTCGCTGCACCCGCGTACCTGGCTGGTGGTGGTGTGGGGCGTGCTGATGGGCGGGGTCGCGGCCGCGCTGCTGCTGGCCGGCGGGCTCACCGCGCTGCAGAACGCCACCATCCTGGTCGCGCTGCCGTTCGTCGCGGTGATGCTGCTGCTGTGCGTCGCGCTGGTGAAGGAACTGCGCTCGGACCCGGCCGCCGGGCCGTCCCGGTTCCACCCCGCGCACGGGCTGCGGGACGCCGTCCGGGTCGCGGTCGGCGAGGCGATGGCCGACGCCCGCCGGGGGGAGCGCCGTCCCCCGTCCGGGTGAGGCCGCCCCGTCCCACCCCGGGGCCGGACCGCCCCGAGGTGGGGCATGACCTGGGACGTTGCGTACAACGTCCAAGCCGACGCCCACCTCCCATCCGGACTTCACCCGCACGTAGCGACCGTTCACACCGCCCTGGAACCCTTCCTGTCATGAACGCCCGACTTTCGGCGACCCTCCAGGAACCGCGCTTCCCCATGCCGCAGCGCCACCGCCGCTTCCTGGCCTGCACCGCCGTCCTCGCCTCGATCGCCCTGGGCACCCTCGGCGTCGGCGCCACCGTAGAAACGGTCCGCCACGGCACCACCGCCACGGCCACGGCGACCGCCAGACGTTGATGTGACCGGGGACACATTTCACGATGGTAGGGTCGGCGGTATGGCGACGACCAAGAAGTACACCGTGACGCTGCCCGAGGAGCTCGCGGAGGAGATCCGCACCCAGGTCGGCCCGGGCGAGTTCAGCCGCTACGTCGCTCAGGCCATAAGGCTCAAGCGCGAGCAGGACCAACTCGCAGAGTTCGTCGATCGCTGGGAAGTGGAGTACGGTCCGGTGCCCGACGACGCCATGGCCCAGGCCGAGGAGGAGCTTCGTGAGCTCCACCACCGCCATGCCGAGCGCCGGAACCCGCCCGAGCCCATGGCGAAGGCGAGCTGATGAAGCTCGTTCATGTGCTCGATTGCGAGGCGCTGTCGAGGGCGGTGAACGGCGATCCGCTGATGGGCGCCCGCATCAAGGCCGCGCAGCAGCAAGGTGTCCGCGTCATCACCAGCTCGATGACCCTGGTGGAGAGCTACCACAAGAAGATCAACCGGCCGCTCTGGCAATGGATGCTGTCACGCATCATCGTGGAACCGGTCACAGCGGAAATCGCCAACGAGGCGATCGCCCTGCTGGCCGACGCGGGCCTGCACGGCCACAAGTACGCCATCGATTCCGCCCTCGCCGCCATCGCCTTGCGGCAGCGCGGTGCGGTGACGATCTTCACCTCGGACCCTGACGACATGATCATGCTCTGCGGCTCTCGGGCCGAGATCGTCCGCGTGTGATTCTCAGGCGGGCTGTTCGGCTCGGGAGGCCGCCGGCGCCGGGACGGTGATCGCCGGGGCGGGGCGGGAGTGGCGGCCGGTGCCCGGGGCGGGCAGCAGGTCCGGGGCCGGGGCGTAGCGGGCGGCGGGGGCGCGGAGCAGCCAGCCCGGGGGCCGGGTGCCGCGCGGGGCCGGGGTGATCAGGCCCATCCGGTGGAGCAGGTCCAGGGCGTCGCGGCGCAGCGCGGTGCGGTCGGCCAGGTAGTCGCGGCGCCAGCCGGCCGGGAGGCCGTACTCGTCGGCGATGTCGCCGAGCACTCCGTCTATCAGCGCGTCCGGCACCGGCACGTCGGCCCCGGTGGGCTCACCGGGGAGCGGCCGGACCTCCTCGACCAGGCGCTCGACCAGCAGCAGGGCCGCCTGGGCGGCGGTGCCGACGCCGGGCAGGGCGAGGTCGGTGAGCTCCTCGGCCGGGTCGAGCAGGGCGACGCCCTCGGCGCGCGGTTCCACCTCCAGGCCGAGGAAATCGGCGAGGGCGGCCGGGCCGGTGTGCCGGTGGTCGCGCAGCCAGGCGCGCTGGTCCTCGGTCAGGTCGGCGGCCAGCACGGCCGGGGTCTCGGCGAGGCGGCGGCGGACGGCGGTGCCGGGTTCGGCCTCGGCCGCCCGGCGGACCAGGTCGGCGGCGTCGGCGGCGAGCGCGGGCGGACCGGCCGGCACGGCGCGGGCGAGCTCCCGGTCCACCGTCAGGACGGCGGCCGGGTCGGTCAGGTCGGCCGGGAGGTCGGCGAGCACCTGCCAGTCGGCGAGCACCGCGAACGCCATCGCGAGGGCGCCCGGGTCCGTCGGCGCGGCGGGCGCGCCGGGGTCGGTGGCGGCGACCGGGTCGCCGTCGCCCATCGCGTCCAGCAGCCGGCCGAGCGGCAGCTGCTCGGGCGCGTCGACCAGCAGGGCCAAGGCGAGCGCGAGCCGCGCGTACCCGCCGGGGGTGAACGGGGCGCCGGTGGCGGGGTGTTCGAGCCGGCGGGTGGCGCCGGGGCCGAGGCCGGCCTTGTACAGGCGGGCGTGCCAGGGGCCGACCGCCAGGCGGTAGCCGAGCAGGGTGTCGAAGCGTTCGGTGAGCCAGTCGCGGTGACGGCGGATCAGCGGGAAGCCGTCGGCGTGCGGCCCGGAGGCGGTGACCAGCGGGTGGGCCAGCAGCAGCCGGGCGGCGATCCGACGTTCGGCGGCGGTGGTGGCGGCGGAACGGTCCTGCGGGCCGGCGGCCGCGCCGCGGGAGTGCTCGGGCTTGCGGTGGCGGCCGGGCGTGCCGGGCTTGGCGCCCGAGCGGACGACGGGCAGCGCGGCGGCGTCCCGGCGGGCCCGGCGCAGGCCGCGGACCGGGCGGGCCTCGCGGGCCCGCAGCAGCGCGGGGGTGTGGGCGGTGGGGCCGTGCCACCAGCTGACCTCGGTCTCCGCGTCGGCCTCGGCCCCGGCTTCGGCGGCCGGTTCGACGGTGACGGGGGCCGTGGCGGGAGCGGTGACGGGGTCGGAGTCGGGCGGAGGGGTGGTGGCGGGGACGCCGAAGTGGCGGGCCGGGTAGAGGCCGAAGGAGGCGGCGCAGAGGTCGTCGGCGGTGCCCGGATCGGCCTCGGCGAACCAGCGGGCGAGCCGGAGCAGCCCCGGGTCGGGCGAGAGGATGGCGGGGTCCACCGGCTCGGCGTCCGACGCGGGCTCGTCGGGCGACCCGGGCTCGGCGGGCGAGGCGCTCGCGGGGCGCGCCGCAGAATCGGGCGCCGCGGACTCGGGCGCCGGATCCGGCGGGGCGTCAGCTCCGGCCGCGCGTATGACGGTGACGGGCGCCGCGGCAGGGGCGGTCGCGCGTACGACGAGGACGGCGTCGGTGGCGCTCAGCCCCGCCCCGCCCGTGCGCCCGTCCGACCTGCCGGCGGCCACCCGCGCGGCGCCGGTCGCGTACTCCTGCTGCTCCATGTCGTGGACCAGACTAGACGGTGGGCGCGGCCCCCGCTGGCAGCCGCCCGGGTCCCGGCGGGATCCGGCCGGACGGCCGACGGGAGGTGTGCGCGGGGTGCGCGGACGGTGGGCGGGAGGTGGGCGGGCCGCCGGACCGGCGTCGCGTCACCCCGGTTGCGGGGCCCGACCTACGCACCGGTAACAATCTCTTCCGTGCCCCGCCCGGGTCGCCTATCGTGCCCCCACGGGCCACCCGCCCCGCCGTTCCGCTCCCCCACCCACCCGAAGGACACCGCCGTATGAGCCTCCGTACGACCACCCGCGCCGTTCTCGGCGGCCGGCTGCGCTCGACCACCGGCCTGCTCACCGGCCTCGCCGCCACCTCGGCGGCCCACCTGGGGGCGATCCTGGGCGACCGGCCCGCGCTCCGGCACGCCACCAAGCCCGCCCTGATGCCGCTGCTGGCCGCGCACAGCGTCACCAGCGCCACGGCGGCGGGCGGGCAGGCGCCGCGGCTGCTCGCGCCGGCCCTGCTGCTGAGCACCGGCGGGGACGTCCTGCTCCAGCTGGGCAACGACACCGCGTTCCTCGCCGGGATGGGCTCGTTCGCGGCGGCGCACGTCTGCTACGTGACGATGTTCGTCGGCCAGGGCGCGCTGACCGAGCGGCGCCGGGCGCTGGTGGTCGCGGCGGCGTACGCGACGGCGTGGGCGGTGATGGTCGGCCGGCTCTGGCCGGACCTCGGGGACCTGCGGATGCCGGTGGCCGGATACAGCCTGCTGCTCGCCTCGACGGCGGTCACCTCGGCCGGGCTGGGCGTGCGGACCGGGCTGGGCGGGGCGCTGTTCCTGCTCTCGGACACGCTGATCGCCACCAAGCTGGCCAAGTGGCGGGAGCTGCCCGGGCACCAGTTCTGGATCATGGCGACGTACATCCTGGCGCAGTACCTGCTGGCCAGCGGCGCGCTCAAGGCCGCCGAGGGCTCCGAGCACCGGATCCGGGAGGCCCGGGAGGGCGTCGAACGGCACGCCTCCACGGCCCGCCCGGTGCTGGCCTGAGCGACCGCGGCGACTGCGGCCACCGCAGCCACCGCGCACACCCGTGCGCGGAGGTGCCGCCGGACGGACCGTCCGACCACACCTCCGCGCACGGGTGCACGAGCTTCGGGACGCTCCCTCAGGCCGATCCCGTGCCGGCCGCCCGCCGCCGCAGCAGCCAGAAGCCGCCGACCCCGCCGACGACCAGCAGCGCGCCGCCGGCCAGCTCCGCCGGGTCGGCCGCCACCGAGCCGCCCAGACCGGTCTTCACCGCACCGTGCGGGGCGACCTGCTGACTGCCCGCGCCGGACTGCCCCAGCGAACCGGCCCACTCGCCCGCCGCCTCGCTCCAGCCGCCCAGCCCGGTGGGCGAGGAGCCGCCGGAGGTGGACACCGAGACCGTGGTCACCGTGACGTTGGTGGCGAAGGCGGCGCCGTCCGGGCAGGTCCCGTCGACCTTGTTGTCACCGCCGGACTTGCCCGCCAGCCGGGCGGAGCCGGTGTGCTTGCCGTCCGACCCGAGCGTGAGGGTGGCCGGGCCGCCCTCGAAGGCCTGGGAGTTGGCCGTGATGGTCTTGGCGTTGGGCTTGTCCGACTTCTCACAGGAGACCGTGACCGTCACGGTCTGGCCCGGTGCGGCCTGGGACGGGCTGACCGTGGCCGCGCCGTCCTTGGCCAGCGCGAGGGGGGCCGTCAGGCCGGTCAGCACCGTCGCGCCGATCAGGGCGGCGGCGGCCGTACGCGTGGGGCGCATACCGGAACCTCCGGGATTCTCGGGCGCGGCCGGGGACTCCGATGTCCACGTGATCGAACAACCACACCCAGTTACTCACCGACGGTAGGAACACCGCCCCCGTCCGGCCACCGCTCTGGCCCGTTCGAGGGACCGCGCCGCTGGAGGGGCCGCGCCGTTCGAGGGAGCGCGCCGTTCGAGGCCCCCGCTCCCGGAGGCGGGCCTCAGAGGTCGAGGTCGACGACCACCGGGGCGTGGTCCGAGGTGCCCTTGCCCTTGCGGGCCTCGCGGTCGACGTAGCTGTCCGTGACGGCGTCGAGGAAGGGCTTGTTGCCGTAGGTGAGGTCGATCCGCATGCCCCGGTTCTTCGGGAAGGCCAGCTGGCGGTAGTCCCAGTAGGTGTAGGGGCGGTCGTACTTGAGCGGACGCGGCACCACGTCGTGCAGCCCCGCCTCGGCCAGGGCGGCGAGCGCGGCCCGCTCGGCGGGGGTGACGTGGGTCAGGCCCTCGAAGGCGGCGACGTCGTAGACGTCCTCGTCGGCCGGGGCGATGTTGAAGTCACCGAGGACGGCGAACGGGCGCTCGCCCGCCGCGTCCGTCAGCGCGGCCGCGCGCAGCGCCTCCAGCCACTCCAGCTTGTAGCGGTAGTGGGCGTGGTCGACCTCGCGGCCGTTGGGCACGTAGACCGACCAGACCCGGACCGGGCCGCAGGTGGCGGCGATGGCGCGCGGCTCGACGTCGGCCAGCAGGGCGTCGTCGGCGAGGTAGCCCGGCTGGCCGGGCAGGTCGCGGACCACCTCGTCGAGGCCGAGCCGGGAGACGATCGCCACGCCGTTCCACCGGCCGGTGCCGTGCGCGGCCGTCTCGTAGCCCAGCGCGCGCACCTCCTCGTACGGGAACGCGTCGGCGGCGCACTTGAGCTCCTGAAGGCAGAGCACGTCCGGCTTGGCGCTCTCCAGCCATTCGAGCAGCTTGGGCAGCCGCGCGGTGACGGAGTTGATGTTCCAGGTGGCGATGCGGACGGTCACGGCGGGCGGCCTTCCCGGTGGTTCGGACGGTGCTTCGGACGACGGGTGGGCGCCGACACCGGCGCCCACCCCGAATCTACCGCCGCCCACCGACAAAGCCGCCCGGCCTCGGGGCGTCCTGCTGCCTCAGGGTGTCCGGTCTCAGGGTGTCCGGTCTCAGGGCGTCCGGCCTCAGGGCGCGGGCCGGACCACCGCCGCCGAGCCGCCGCCGCGGCGCACCGGCTCGGCCGCCGCGACCCAGCGGCCGTCCGGCAGCCGCTCGACGCCGGTCGCCGCGCCGATCTCCGGCGTGCTCGCGAACACGTGGCCGAGCGCCTCCAGCCGGGCCCGTTCGGGCAGCGCCAGGAAGCCCGGCTCGGCCTGGCTGGCGGCGGTGTTGCGCTGGCTGGCGCGCGGCGCGGCGATCGCCTGGGCCAGGCTCAGGCCCCGGTCCAGGCGGCCGAGCAGCACCTGGAGGGTGGTGGTGATGATGGTCGAGCCGCCGGGCGAGCCGGCCGCGAGCAGCGGCTCGCCGTCGCGCAGCACGATGGTCGGCGAGAGCGAGGAGCGCGGGCGCTTGCCGGGACCGGGCAGGTTCGGGTCGGGCACGCCGGGGACCAGCGGGCTGAAGTTGAAGTCGGTCAGCTCGTTGTTGAGCAGGAAGCCCCGGCCGGGGACGGTGATGCCGCTGCCGCCGGTCTGCTCCAGGGTGAGGGTGTAGGAGACGACGTTGCCCCAGCGGTCGGCCACCGTCAGGTGGCTGGTGCTCAGGCCCTCGTAGGGCTCGGGCTGGACGGGGCCGGCGCTCGCGCAGTCGGCGGGGTTGCGCGGGTCGCCGGGGGCGACCGGGCTGGTGAGGGCGCGGTCGGGGCTGATCAGGCAGGCCCGGGAGGCCGCGAACCGGGCGGAGAGCAGCTCCCGCACCGGGACGTCGTTGAACGCCGGGTCGCCGACCCAGCGGTTGCGGTCGGCGAAGGCGAGCCGCGAGGCCTCCAGGAAGTGGTGGTAGTACTGGGTGGCGTCGTACCCGCCGAGTTCGCCGTCCTCCAGGATGCCGAGCGCCTCGCCGACCGTGGTGCCGCCGGAGCTGGACGGGGCGATCGAGTAGACGTCGTAGTCCCGGTAGGCGACGTGGGTGGGCTGCTGGCGGCGGACCTGGTAGCCCGCCAGGTCGGCGGCGTCCACCTTGCCGGGGCGGGCGTTGCGGCCGGAGGCCGGGTCGACCGGCGGGTGCTGGATGGCGCGGACCACGTCGGCGCCGAGGTCGCCCTGGTAGAGCGCCTTGGTGCCGTCCCGGCCGAGCTGACGGTAGGTGGCGGCGAGGTCGGGGTTGCGGAAGGTCGAGCCGACCACCGGGAGCGCGCCGCCGGGCAGGAAGAGCCGGGCGGTGTCGGGGAAGTCCTTGAACCGGGCCAGGTTGAGCGCGGTCTGGTCCTGGAAGGTCTGGTCGACGGTGAAGCCCTGTTCGGCGATCCGCTGGGCCGGCTTGAGCGCCTCGCCGAAGGGGCGCTTGCCCCAGAGCCGGACGGCGGTCTCCCAGGTGGCCGGGGAGCCGGGCACCCCGACCGAGAGGCCGCTGGTGACGGCGTCGGCGAACGGCAGCGGCTTGCCGCCCTCCAGGAACAGCGACTCGTCGGCGGTCCGCGAGGCGGTCTCCCGGCCGTCGATGGTGTGCACCCGGCCGGTGGCGTGGTCGTAGTAGACGAAGTACCCGCCGCCGCCGATCCCGGCCGAGTACGGCTCGGTGACGCCGAGCGCGGCGGCGACCGCCACCGCCGCGTCCACGGCGTTGCCGCCCTTGCGCAGCACCTCGATCCCGGCCGCGGTGGCGTCGGCGTCCACGCTGGCCACCGCCCCGCCCCAGCCGACCGCTTCGGGCACCTTGGCCGGGGGCGGTGCCGCGCCGGCCGGTCCGGCGGTGGAGGCCACCAGGGCGGTGGCGAGCAGGAGCGGCGGGGCGATACGGGCCAGGACTCTCATCCGGACTCCTCCTGAGTCGACGTCACCTCCGTTGTTTCACAGCGGACATGACCTCGACAACAGGGCCGCGTCCCTACCAACGGGTAGTTGATGTGCCGTGGACTGCCGTGGACACCGGCCACCAGGGCCTGATCACATTTCGAATCCGAACAGGTGAAGAAATGAACAGCTGATCATGTGAGAGGTAGTTTGTGCGGGCACTGCCCGGTTTCCTCACCCCAAGGACGCGTCTCCCCCGTGTACCCGCCTCCGCCGCCGCCGTTCCCCGTCGCTGCCCCGCCGGCCCCGCGCCCCTGGTGGCAGCGGCGCGGCGTGCACATCGCGAGCTTCCTGGTCTTCCCGTTCGCGAGCTTCCTGATCGCCTGGACCTGGGCGTCGCGGCCGCTCTGGAAGAAGCTGCTCAGCAGCGCGATCGCGGCGTTCTGCTGCCTGGCCTGGATCGGCGCGGCGACCAGCCCGCAGCCGGCCCCGCAGCCGCCCGCCCCGGCCGTCCCGCCGGCGGCGACCGTGACCGTCACCGCGACCCCCACCCCCACCGAGACGGCCGCGTCCTCGCCGTCGGCCTTCGCCTGGGCCTCGGCGAACATCTCGTCGGCCTTGCGGC
>NZ_JBFBDO010000122.1:20350-22074 GCF_040683335.1 Kitasatospora sp. NPDC093806 | reverse complement strand
GGCAGCCGGGAGGCCGGCGTGGCCGTCTTCCGCGGCATCCCGTTCGCCGCGCACCGCCCCGGCGGCGGTGCGGACCTCCGGCGGCGGCCCGGTCGGCCCGGGATCGCCCGGCTCGGGGCCGGTCGGCTCGGTGGTGGGCGGGGTCATCGCGGCCCCCTTCCGGGGCAGGTGGAACGCGAGTAGGGGTCGGCGGTGTCCGTACAGTCCGGATCATCCCGCTGCGTCACGGTGCGCGCCACCGATTTTTTTCCGGCCCCCGCCCGGCCCGACCCGGCCCGTTCGTCCGGGTGCTGGGGAAGCCGCGGGAAATTCACTCGCGCGGGCCGGGCGGGTACGGCATCCTGCGCGAGTGGATCAAGGAAACGGTCGGACGGTCAGCGTCCATCTCACTCATGACGGCGAATACCTGGGCCCGCTGGGGCCCTTCGGAGTGGGAGAGGGGTGGTGGTCCTCGGTCGGGCCGGTGACCGAGCGCGTCTCGGTGGAGGCCGGGGTACCGGTGATGGTGGTCCGGCTGGTCTCGGTGACCGGCGGGGAGGGCGGCCACGGCGGGCACACGGTGTACCACGTCGAGGCGCTGGAACGGCCGACCGCGCTGCTCCCGCGCGAGGCCGGCCCGGAGGTCGCCGCGCTGCTCGGCCCGGCCGAGCGGCGGGCCGACTGGGCCACGCCGGACGGGCTGCGCGCCGCGGTGGAATGGGCGGAGCGGGCACTGGCGGCGGCCGGCCGGCCGCTCGGCGGCCCGGTCGAGCAGGTCCGGACGTGGAACCTGTCCGGGCTGTTCCGGCTGCCGACCGCCGCCGGCCCGACCTGGCTGAAGGTGATCAACCCGGCGTTCAACTCCCGAGAGGGGGAGGCGATCGCGCTGTTCGGCGCGGTGGACCCGGCCCTGGTTCCGCCGGTCCTCGCCGCCGACGCCGGGCGCGGGCTGCTGCTCCTCGACGAGGTGCCCGGCGAGGACTGCTGGGGCCCGTCCGCGGAGGAGGTGGCCGGCGTGGTGCCGCGACTGGTCGCCGTCCAGGCCACCCTCGCCGCCGACGGCCGGGCCGCCGCGGCCGGTCTGCGCGACCGCACCCCGCGTGCGGTGGCCGCCGCGGTGGGCGGGCTGCTGGACCGGCTGGCCGCCGAGTCGGCCGCGAGTGTCGATGCGGACGCCGCCGCCGACGCGGACCCCGGCAAGGACGCCGCCGCCGGGACGACCCCGGCCGCCGGGTCCGGCCTGACCGCCGAGGAGTTGGCCGCCGCCCGGGCGCTGGTGGAGCGACTGCCCGCGCTGGTCGAGGAGTTGGCCGCCTGCGGGCTGCCGGAGACGGTCGTCCACGGGGACTTCCACCCCGGTAACTGGCGCTCCGACGGCACGCCGCCGGTGGTCGTCGACTACGCCGACACCTGCCTCGGACACCCGGCGATGGACGGGCTGCGGCCGCGCGCGTTCGTCGACGCCGAGCGGTGGACGCAGCTGGCCGGGGAGTGGGCGCGGGCCTGGCGGGCGCACGTCCCCGGCTGCGCGCCGGAGCGCGCGCTGGAGCTGGCCGAGCCGCTGTTCCACCTCGGCTACGCGCTGCGGTACCAGGAGTTCCTGGACCACATCGAGGACAGCGAACGCCCCTACCACGAAGGCGACCCGGCGTCCGAGATCCGGCGCGCGCTGGAGGTCGCGGGCTGACCCGCCCCGGGTGCCGTGGGGGGGGGCGGCCCCCCGGGCGGGGCGCCGCCGGCGGTCC
>NZ_JBFBDO010000122.1:0-20340 GCF_040683335.1 Kitasatospora sp. NPDC093806 | reverse complement strand
GGGGGGGGGGGGCTCCCCCCCGGGGGGGGCCGGCGCCCCCCCCCCCCGCGGCCCCCCCCCGACCGGGCCTACCCGCGCGGGCTGATCGGACGGCCGTCCTGGACGGCGTACAGGGTGAGCGCCTCCATCGGGCAGAAGTCGACCGCGTCGGTCAGCTCCGACGTCAGCGGCTCCCCGCCGTCCGACCCGCCACCGTCCGCGTCCCCGCCCGTCCCGCCGTCCGCGCCCGGGCCGCGGAGCGGGCGCGCCCGCCCGTCCGGGCCGAGGGTCAGCGAGTCCGGGGCGGTCATCGCGCACATGCCCGAACCGATGCACCGGTCCGGGTCCACCCGGACGATCACCAGCCCTCCGGTGTCGGGGCTCGCACCGGTCGGGACGTTCGTCACCAAGTCACCTCCAAGGTCTCCGGGCTGCGGGTCAGCAGACCGCGCCGCCACGTGATGTCGTCCACCGGCTCGGTGAGCCGGAGCGAGGGCAGCCGCCGGGCGAGGCGGTGCAGCGCGAGTTCCAGCTCCATCCGGGCCAGCCAGGAGCCGAGGCAGTGGTGCGGCCCCGCACCGAAGGTGTACATCGGCGCGGCGAGCGGGGAGAACAGCTCGGTCGGCAAATCCCTGGTGAACACCTCGGGGTCGGCGTTGGCCGCGCCGGTGTCGGCGGCGACCACGCTGCCCGCCGGGATCCGCACCCCGCCGATCTCGACGTCCTCGATCGCCCGCCGCAGCAGGCCGGGCATGGTGTCGCCGTCCCCGAGCGGGATGGCGCGCAGGATCTGCTCGGTGGCGGCGGCCGCGCTCTGCTCGTCCGAGGCGAGCCGCTGCCAGGCCTCCCGGCCCTCGCCGAGCAGGTAGACGAGGGCGTTGCCGAGCGAGGTCATGGTGGTCTCGTGCCCGCCCACCACCAGGCCGATGACCAGCGTGACGAGCTGGCCCTCGGACACCCCGGGGGTCTCGGCGGCGGCCGCGAGCAGGCCGCTGACCAGGTCGTCACCGGGGGCGGCGCGGCGTTCGGCGATCACTCCGGCGCCGAAGCCGGCGAACTCGATCATCGCGTCCCGGACGGCCTCCGGCGGGTACGCGGTGGTGGACAGCGCGTGGTCGCTCCAGTGCCCCAGCCGCTTGCCGTCGAGGCCCTCCAGGCCCATCAGCCGGCTGATCACGGCGACCGGCAGGGGCCGGGTGTAGGTCTCGACGATGTCGGCGGGCGAGCCCTGGTCGATCAGGTCGTCGAGCAACCCCTCGATCACCGAGGCCACCCACGGGCGCCAGCGGGCGATCGCGCGCGGGGTGAACGCCCGCTGCACGGTGCGGCGCAGCCGCTGGTGCTCGACGCCGTCGGTGTTGAGCATGCTGGACGGGCTGTCGAGCAGGTTCGGCGAGAGGGTGATCGGCGGCGCGTCGGGCGCGTAGAGCGGGGCGCGGCCCAGCCGCGGGTCGGTCAGCACCTGCCGGACGTCGGCGTGCCGGCTGACCAGCCAGACCGGGGTGCCGGTGGGCAGGGCGCCCAGCCGCGGCGGGCCGGCTTCGAGCCGGCGCAGGCAGTGCAGCGGGGGCAGCGCGGCCGGCCGCGGGCCGGGGATCGGGGCGGGGACCGGGGCGGTGTCGGTCATGGCACCGGCGCTGGTGGCACTGTTCTCGGTGGACATCCCTACTCCAGACTCCAGGGCGGTGGGCCACCCGATGGCGGCCCGAGCGGGGGGTGGATCCGGGTGGTGCGGAGGGCGGACGGGGTGGGTGACGGTGTGCCGGGCGGCCGGGTTCCGGTACGACCGTACGTGGGCGACGGGCCACAGTCAGCGACGATTCCAGCCAACGCCGGGGCACTGAGTGCACGCTGACGGGCGCTCGGCGCCGCCCGCACGCCCCCGGGGACCGGCCGGGAGGCCGCCCGCGGACCGTCCTGACGTGCCGTCCGCAGCCCACGGCCGCGCCCCTGCCGCGCACCCGCCCCACCCCGGTGAGCCGGATCACCAGGCACGTTCCCCGGACCACCGCCCGGGCGGGCGCTAGGCTTCGTGGGCGAGTCGACCCGACTCGTTCGACGCGTTTCGTTGCAGGTCACGCCGGTGCAGAGCGGCACCGGCCGACGGAGGTGGAATCGGATGGCCCAGCAGGTCAAGGCAGTCATCGCACGCGCCAAGGGCGCTCCCGTGGAGGTGACGACGATCGTCGTGCCCGACCCCGGGCCCGGCGAGGCGGTGGTGCGGATCCAGGCCTGCGGCGTCTGCCACACCGATCTGCACTACCGCGAGGGCGGGATCAACGACGAGTTCCCGTTCCTGCTGGGCCACGAGGCCGCGGGCATCGTCGAGACGGTCGGCGAGGGCGTCACCGAGGTCGCGCCCGGCGACTTCGTCGTCCTCAACTGGCGCGCCGTCTGCGGCCAGTGCCGCGCCTGCAAGCGCGGGCGGGCCCAGTACTGTTTCAACACCCACAACGCCAAGCAGAAGATGACGCTGCTGGACGGCACCGAGCTGTCCCCGGCCCTGGGCATCGGCGCCTTCGCCGAGAAGACCCTGGTCGCCGCCGGCCAGTGCACCAAGGTCGACCCGGCCGCCGAGCCGGCCGTCGCCGGGCTGCTCGGCTGCGGCGTGATGGCGGGCATCGGCGCCGCGATCAACACCGGCAACGTGGGCCGGGGCGACACGGTCGCGGTGATCGGCTGCGGCGGCGTCGGCGGCGCGGCCGTGCTTGGCTCCCGGCTGGCCGGTGCGTCGAAGATCATCGCGGTGGACATCGACGACCGGAAGCTCGCCGGTGCCGAGAAGCTCGGCGCCACCCACACCGTCAACTCGAAGACCACCGACCCGGTCGAGGCGATCCGCGAGCTCACCGGCGGCCACGGCGCCGACGTGGTGGTCGAGGCGGTCGGCCGCCCGGAGACCTACAAGCAGGCGTTCTACGCCCGCGACCTCGCCGGCACCGTCGTCCTGGTCGGCGTGCCGACCCCGGAGATGAAGCTCGAACTGCCGCTGCTCGACGTCTTCGGGCGCGGCGGTGCGCTGAAGTCCTCCTGGTACGGCGACTGCCTGCCCTCGCGGGACTTCCCGATGCTCATCGACCTCTACCTCCAGGGCCGCCTGGACCTCGGCGCCTTCGTCACCGAGACCATCGGCCTCGACGCGGTGGAGCAGGCGTTCGAGCGCATGCACCACGGCGACGTGCTCCGTTCGGTGGTGATCCTGTGAGCGGCACCGCCCGGATCGACCGGCTCGTCACCGCCGGCACCTTCGACCTCGACGGCGGCAGCTGGGAGGTGGAGAACAACGTCTGGATCGTCGGCGACGACGCCGAAGCCGTGGTGATCGACGCGGCCCACGACGCCGAGGCGATCGAGGCGGCCCTCGGCGGCCGCCGGCTGCTCGCGATCGTCTCCACCCACGCCCACAACGACCACATCGACGCCGCCCCCGCGCTCGCCGAGCGCACCGGCGCGCCGATCCTGCTCCACCCGGACGACCTGCCGCTGTGGAAGCTCACCCACCCCGACCGCCTCCCGGACGGCGAACTCGCCGACGGACAGCGGATCGAGGTGGGCGGCACCACGCTGACCGTCCTGCACACCCCGGGCCACGCCCCGGGCGCGGTCTGCCTGTACGCGCCGGAGCTCGGCACGGTCTTCACCGGCGACACCCTCTTCCACGGGGGTCCGGGCGCCACCGGCCGCTCGTTCTCGCACTTCCCGACGATCATCGACTCGATCCGGGACCGGCTGCTGACCCTGCCCGCCGACACGGTGGTCCGCACCGGCCACGGCGACCCCACCAGCATCGGCGCCGAGGCCCCGTCCCTCGCCGACTGGATCGCCCGCGGCCACTGACACCCGGCCGCCCACGGCGCGGGCCCGGCGAGTAGATCGCCGGGCCCGCGTCCGTCACGACTGGCAGCGTGCCAGGATCTCCTCGGTCAGCTGGTTCATCTCGTCGGCGAGGCCGGTGATGCTCGACGGCGCCGAGCAGAGGTCCCGGGCGTTGCCGTCGGGGGAGCACTTGCTGCGCGGATGCCCGTGGCGCGGGTCGACCTCACTGAACAGGAGGCCGGGGGGTGCCGGATCTCGGGCCGCTCGGGTCCGCTGCCGGGATCGCCGGGCCCGCGTCGTACGATCGCGGGCATGGCCCATGATCCACGCGCACTCGACGACGCCTTCCTCGCCTTCTGGCGGGAGCGGCACATCTCCACGCTGACCACCAGCCGGCCCGACGGGTCGCCGCACGTGGTGCCGGTGGGGGTGACGTACGAGCCGGAGGCGGCGATCGCCCGGGTGATCAGCAGCCGGACCAGCCGGAAGGTGCGCAACGTCCTGGCGGCCGGGCCGGCCGGGCTGCGGGTGGCGGTCTGCCAGGTGGACCGGGCGCGCTGGTCGACGCTGGAGGGCGTGGCCGTGATCCGGGACGAGCCGGCGGCGGTGGCGGAGGCGGAGCGCCGGTACGCCGAGCGCTACCGCGAGCCGCGGGTGAACCCGGACCGGGTGGTCATCGAGATCGCGGTGGACCGGGTGCTCGGTCGGGCCTGAGCGGGCTGTGCGGGGCCCGTGGGGCGCGTGGTGTTTATCGGACGTTGATCGTCGCCGCCTACCGTCGGGGGCATGAACGAGGGAACGACGGGGGAGCAGGGCGTGCGGGCCCTGGCCGAGGGCCGGATGACGGCCGAGGACGCGGACCGGTTCCGGGTGCTGCTGGCCCGGCTGGAGGACTCGCTGGAGGCCGACCGGCACACGGCGGGGGCGAGAGTGGCGGCGGGCCGTGATGCCTGAGGGTTGTGTTCCGCCTGCCGGGCCGTCGGCCGTCGAGGTGGTGCCGCTCTGGCTGCGCGGGGTGCGGCCGGACGCGGTGACTGGTCTTCCGGAGGTGCCGTCGGCGTCGGCGTCGATGCCGGCGTCAACGGCGGCCGAACGGCAATGGCCGGAAAGCCACTTGACGGATCGGCCGTCCGGCTAGCCGGACGGCGGCCCCGCGCCCGGGGCCGCCGTGCCGTTCAGCAGTCGCAGCCGCAGTCGCACCCGTCACAGCCGTCGCAGCACCCGCAGTCGTTGCAGCAGGAGGCGCCGTCCCCGCAGCACTGGCACCCGTCGCAGCAGTTGCCGCAGTCGCAGCAGTCGTGGCGGGTGCAGAAGCCCTCGCGGCGCTCGCGCGAGAACGGGTCCTCGTGCTCGCAGCAGAGCAACTGGCAGGTGCAGCTCATCAGTGCCCACAGCGCGCAACCGGCCAACAGGTTGCGGCGGTTCGGCGGCGGGCCGCCCGGCGGGGTGAAGCCCGGACCCTGCGGGACCCACGGCGGCACGGGCGCGCCCGGGGCCTGCGGCGGGGCCTGGTTCGGGTCGTGCTGCGGAGGTGCCTGGTACGGGTTGGCGGCGGCGGGGGCGCCGTCCGGGCCCTTGACGCGACAGGCGGCGGCGTGATCGGACCGGCCGAAGACCCGCTCGACGGCGCGTTCGGTCTCGTGCGCGAGCAGCACGTGCACGAGGCCCCGGTCGGTCAGTTCGACGTCGCGCAGGGCCAGCCGGATGCCGTGCACCGCGTCCCGGCAGAGCCGTTCGGCCTCGGCGCGGTCGGTGCCGGTGGCGGTGAGCGGGTTCCAGGCGCCGCTCTCGGCGTCGGCGGCCTGGTCCTTGGCGGCGTCCAGCAGGTGCGCGAGTCGGCCGAACAGCCGGCCGGCCTCGGCCAACGGCGCGGCGTTGCCGGGCCGGCCCGCCAGCGTGGCGGTGTACGCGAAGGCCGCGGCGGTGGCGGTCTCGGTCGGCTCGGTGACCAGCAGCACGGACCCGCCGATGCCCAGCCCGCGCTCCAGTTCGCCCTGCCGGGCCGCCGCGTCGAGCAGCACGGCGGTGTCGAAGCCGACCACCGAGGCGCTGCCCGCGCTCTTCCGGTCCCAGCGCCGGGTGACCGCCCGCGCCCCGGCGGCGACGGACCGCCGGGCGAAGACGCCGTCCCGGTCCTCGACGTGGTCACGGATCTTCACCGAGGCGAGCGCCAGCGACACCGCGGCGGCCAGCCGGGCCCCCTCGCCCTGCGCGACCGAGGCCGTCCGCATGCCGCGCAGCGGACACGGCCCGGCGGTCCGCCGCCCGGACCCGGCCGCGCCGCCACCCCCGACGCCGGCCTGCGCCTCGACCAGCACCGAGATGATCAGGCCGTCGTAGTTGGTGGCGGTCCGGGCCAACTGGCCGTGGTCGTCCCGCAGCGCGAGGCAGAGCCCGCAGAGGTGGGCCATCCAACTCGCCTGCAACCGCTCGGAGAGCCGGTGACGGCAGGGTCTGATGATGCCGAACATGAATGAGTCCCCCGTGTCTGGCCCGGGCCACCCGGCCCAGGTTCGCGCACATCATATGATCGCCGCCCCGCGTTGCCGGAACTCCGACGGGCGCTCGCGACCGGAGCCCGCGACGGGAGTCGCCGCCCCCGCCTTGGGCTGTTCGGCCGGACTCGCCAGGGCGCCGCGCGTCCTGTCCGGCGTCCCTCGGCCCGGAGGGCTACAAACGGGTTCGAGTCGACGGAACGTCCACTCGATTCCCGCACGTGAACCCAGAGGAGCTGTGTGATGCGACCCTTCAAGGCAGTCGGTCTCAAGGCGGTCGGTCTCAAGGCGGTCGGTCTCGGCACGGCCGTCGCGCTCGCCGTCCTGCTCGGCGGCGGTCCCGCCACCGCCGCCGCCGCGGATCACCACGGCGAGGCGGTCTTCACCCTCGTCTCGCAAGCGACCGGGGAGACCGTCGTCGACCTCGACGGCAACGGGTTCAGCCCGGGCGACTACGTGGTCTTCACGGACGACCTCTTCCGGGACGGGGTGAGGGTCGGCTCGGACGCCGGCAGCTGCACGCTGATCGACGTTGCCGACGGTGGCACTTCGCTGTGCGTGGTCACCGTCCACCTGGAGCGCGGCGACCTCACCGCGCAGGCGCTGACGCGCGGGATCCTCGCCGGTGGTCCGGACTCCTTCGTCGCGGCGATCACCGGCGGTACCGGGGCCTTCGTCGACGCCGGCGGGGAGGTCATCGGCACCCGGGTCGGGCTGTCCTCGGCCGAGCTGGAGTTCCACGTCAGCCGCTGAACCGGGACCAACCCCTGACGCCTGGCCAGGACCACCCCGTGGTGCTTGGCCAGGACCGGCCCCCGGCCCCTGGACGGATCCCGGATCCGGGATAGCATCACGGATATGGGAATCGAGACGGCCGTGGACGAGCGGTTGGCGGGGAGGCTCGCCGAGTTGCGGGTCGAACGCGGGTGGACGCTGGAGGAGTTGGCGCGGCGGGCGGACGTGAGCCGCTCGACGCTGTCGCGGGTCGAACGGGCCGAGGTGAGCCCGACGGCGGCCCTGCTCGGGCGGCTCTGCTCGGTGTACGGGCGCAGCATGTCGCGCCTGCTCGCCGAGGTGGAGGCGGCGCCCTCGCGGCTGGTGCGGATCGCGGAGCAGCGGGTCTGGCGGGACGAGGCGACCGGATTCGTCCGGCGCTCCGTCTCGCCGCCGCACGCCTCGCTGCGCGCCGAGCTGATCGAGGGGCTGCTGCCGGCCGGCGCCGACATCGCCTACGACAAGCCGTGCGGCTCCGGGTGGGAGCACCACCTCTGGCTGCTGGAGGGCGACTTGGAGCTGACCGTGGACGGGGAGGTCCACGAGCTGGCCCCCGGCGACTGCCTGCGGTTCGTCGCCACGACCACCCGCTTCCACTGTCCCGGGCCCTCGTACGCCCGCTACGCGCTGGTGGTGGTCGAGCCGTGACGGCCGCGATACCCACCGGCAAGACCGAGGCGAAGGAACGTTTCGACGCGGCCGGTCGGCGAGTGCTGCTGGTCTGTGTCGCGGGCGGGTTCACCACCCTGCTCGACCAGTCGGTGCTCAACACCTCGATCCCCGCCCTGCGCGAGACGCTGCACGCCCAGCCCGCGCACCTGCAGTGGATCGTCGCCGGCTACTCGCTCGCCTTCGGGCTGGCCCTGATACCCGGCGGGCGGCTCGGCGACGTCAAGGGCCGCAAGTGGTTCTTCGTCACCGGACTCGCCCTGTTCACCCTGGTCAGCCTGGTGTCCGCGACCGCCACCGACCCGGAGGTGCTGGTCGCCGCCCGGCTGCTCCAGGGCGCCGGCGCCGGACTGGTCAACTCCCAGATGATCGGCACCCTCCAGGACGTCTTCAGCGGCCAGTTGCGGGCTCGCGCGCTCGGCATGTACGCCGTCACCGGCGGCCTCGCCTTCGCCCTCGGCCCCCCGATCGGCGGCGCGGTGCTCGCGCTGGTCGGCCCGGAGGACGGCTGGCGGCTGACCTTCCTGCTCAACGTGCCGTTCGGGCTCGCCACCGTCCTGCTGGCCGTCCGCCACCTGCCGCGCCCGCGCCCCAGCGCCCGGAACGCCGACCTCGACCTGGTCGGACTGCTGCTGGTCGCCGCGCTGACCCTGGCGCTGATGCTGCCGTTCGTCCAGCCGCCAGGCCTGGCCGGCTGGCTCGGCTTCGCCGCCGCGGCCGTCCTGCTGCTCGCCGCGCTCGCCTGGTGGCAGCGCCGCTACGCGCGGGCCGGCGGCCACCCGCTGATCCACCCGGCGCTGACCCGCTCGGCGCCGTACGCGCTGGGGACGGCGGTGGCGATGGCCCAGTTCGGCTCCTCGCTGGCCGCCGGCCTGGTGCTGACCATGTTCCTGCAGGACGGACTCGGCCTCTCGCCGATGGGCGCGGCCCTGGTGTCGCTGCCGTCGGCGGTCGCGATGGGCTTCGCCTCGGCGTTCGCCTGGCGGGTGGTCCAGCGCTTCGGCCGACGCACCGTCACCGCCGGGATGACCGGCTCGGCCCTGGTGATGCTGGCCAGTGGCCTGCTCGCGCACTGGGGACCGGCCGGCCCGCTGCCGTGGCTGCTCGCGCTGCTGCAACTGCTCGGCGGCGCCTCGGTCGGCCTGATGGGCGCGACCAACCAGGCCTACGTACTCCGCCACGCCCCGGCCGAGGCGGCCGGCGTCGGCGGGGCGATCCTGCAGATGGCCCAGCGGATCGCGGCCGCGGTCAGCATCTCCGCACTCTCCGGCCTCTACCTCCGCGCGACCACCGGCGGCGGAGGCCACCGTTCCGCCTACGCCTGGGCCAGCGCCGTCTGCGCAGCCCTGGCCGGGCTGGCGGTGGTCGCCTCCCTCCTCGCATCCCGCGCCACCTCCTCCGAGGACCCCACACCCACGGAGCACCGGAAGGCGCCGCACAAGGACCGCGAGGAAGCTGCGACCTAGCGGAGCGAGCAGCACCGCTTGACACCCTGGCCTGTCCGCAGGCCGTCCCCGTCGCACTGACGGTGACCCGCGAGGCCATCGCCGCCGGCGGGGAGTCGAGATCGATCGCAGGGCGTCGGTGGGCCGGGGCGTGTTGGTGGGGAGGGCAAGCAGTCCGGCTGTGGTGGCGTGGTCTGAGCGGGGCTGTACTCACCTGGGGATCGGAATGTCGGACCCCTGTGCCAGCATGCTCTCGTGATGATCACGCCTGACGAACGCCCCGACGAGGCCACGCTCGACTTCCTGGGTTCGGCGTTCCCGGCCGAGTGGCGCGAGCCGTGCCTGGGGTACGAGGGAGTCGCGGCCTGGGAAGCCGAGAACGGGGTGACGCTTCCGGAGCCCTACCGGACCTTCATCGCGGAGATCGGCAACGGTAGTGGCCTCGGTCCCCCGGAGGACGAGGGCCTTCAGCCGCTGGGATGGCTGCCGGAGTGCTGGCCGGGCACGGGGCCGCGGCGCCCGGGAGAGCCGTTCCCCCTGGAGGAGGCGTGGGTGTGGGAGGAGGACGAGACGATCGACGCTTACGATCCACGCGTCGATGCCGTCTTCAACCACGGCTCGGTCGTGCTCGGGGCCGAGGACGGGCCGTCCTTCTGGCTGCTGGTGACGGCAGGGCCCCGTCGTGGCGAGGTCTGGATGGTGTCCGACGTCGGAGCCGTCCCGGTGCCGGCCGTCGACGCCAGGAGCTTCGACGGATGGGTGCGGCACTGGCACACGGGCAACGACTGGCAGGTCTGAGCGCGGGGGCGGCGGGCCGCTGAAGACTCCGCAGTTCGAGTCCGGTCAAGCCGTCAGCTGAGCGGTTCGAGGATATCGGGCTCGCCGTCCACGGCGGGAGCCCAGCCGTCGGGAAGATGAGCGGCAGCGATCTCGACGAGTGGTGCTTCCGCGTTGCGCCGCGGTGGGGTGGGGTCGGACGTAGGCGTGCTGACAGCGAACGGGTGGGGGTGGGGGGTGGGGGCGGCGTACGGTCGGGGGTATGGGTGATCGTCGGGTTGTCGAGGTGGCGGGGGTTGCGCTCGCCTACCGGGAGAGTGGGCCGGTCGGTGGGCCGCCGTTGGTGCTGTTGCACGCGCTCGGGGAGCGGGGGAGTGACTGGGACGGGGTGTTGCCCGGGCTGGCGCCGGGGCATCGGGTCCTTGCCCTCGACCTGCGGGGTCATGGGGACAGCGGGCGCCCCGGTCGGTACGGCCTGGAGGCGATGCGTGACGACGTGGTCGGGTTCCTCGACGCGTTGGGGCTGGACCAGGTAGATCTGGTGGGGCACTCGATGGGCGGTGTGGTCGCCTACCTGGTCGCGCAGGAGTGGCCCGAGCGGGTCGGGCGGCTGGTGCTGGAGGACGTGCCCGCGCCGCGGCCGCGTCCGGCGAGCGTGGTGGCCGAGGAACCGGACGAGCCCGTGGACTTCGACTGGGCGGTGGTGAAGGCGGTCAAGGGGCAGATCGACCGGCCGGATCCGCGCTGGCTGGCGCGGCTGTCCGCGATCACCGCGCCCACCCTGGTGGTGGCCGGTGGTCCGGACAGCCACGTTTCGCAGGCCGGGGTGGCCGAGCTGGCGCGGCTGGTCGCGGACGGGCGGCTGGTCACCGTCGAGGCCGGGCACCTGGTGCACGCGACCCGGCCGGCGGAGTTCATCGCGGCCGTGAAGCCGTTCCTGGACCCCGCCGGGCCGGGATGAGGGGACTGCGCAGCGGCTGTCAGACGCCGTGCTCGGCCGGGAGGCGGCCGGCCCGGATCGCCGCCACCAGGTCGGCGTGGTCCGCCTCGGTGCGGTCCGCGTACGCCACCGCGAAGGCGGCGACCGCCTCGTCCAGCGCCTCGTTCTTGCCGCAGTAGCCGCTGATCACCCCCGGGTCGGCGGTGTGCGCGTGGGCCCGGGCGAGCAGGGCGCCGGTGATCCGGGCGTAGTCGTCCAGCTGGGCGGGCAGCAGCGCGGCCGGGTCCACGCTGCCCTTGCGGTTGCGGAACTGCCGTACCTGGTAGGGGAGTCCGTCCACCGTCGTCCAGCCGAGCAGGGTGTCGCTGACCACCTGCATCCGCTTCTGGCCGAGCACCACCCGGCGGCCCTCGTGGTTGTCCGGCGCCGTCACCGGGTGACCGGCCCGGGCCAGGTGCGGCAGCAGCACCGACGGGCGCGCCTCCTTCACCTGGAGCACCAGCGGCTGCTCGCGGTGGTCGGTCAGCAGCACGACGTACGAGCGGGTGCCGACGCTGCCGGTGCCCACCACCCGGAACGCCACGTCCTGCACCCGGTAGCGGGAGAGCAGCGGGTGCAGCTCGGCCGGCACTGTGCGCACGTACGGGCCGAGGGCGGTCGCGACGGCCGAGGCCGTGGCGTCCGACACCTCGCTGAGCACCGGGGGCGCCGCCGTGAACCGCCAACCGCCCTCCGCCGAACGGACGGTGGACTTGGCGGCGAAGCGCGCGCTGGTGTTTCCGAGCGCCTTGGCGCCCACCTTCTGCAGCACCTCGGCCAGGTCGTGGGCCTGGGCGAAGGAGACCAACTGCTCGTCGGCGACGGCGTTCCAGGCGTCCAGTGCCGGCAGCTTGGCGAGCGTGCGCATGGTGCGGCGGTACGCGCCGACCGCGTCGAAGGCGGCCCGCCGGGCGGTCGTCTCGTCCGCGCCGATCTCGCGGCCGGCCAGCACCAGGCTGGCGGCGAGCCGCTTGAGGTCCCACTCCCACGGGCCGGGGACGGTCTCGTCGAAGTCGTTGATGTCCATCACCAGTTGGCCGCGCGCGTCGCCGTACAGGCCGAAGTTGGCGGCGTGCGCGTCGCCGCACAGCTGGGCGACGGTCCCGCTGGTCGGGGTGACGGCCAGGTCGGCGGCCATCAGGCCGGCCGATCCGCGGAGGAAGGCGAACGGGGTCGCGGCCATCCGGCCCAGCCGGATCGGCACCAGCTCGGCGAGCCGGCCGGCGTTCGAGGCCTCGATCGCCTCGACGGCGGTCGGCCGGTCGGCGGCGGGCGCGAACTCGGCGTGCCGCTCGCGCGGGGTGCGGACGCGCAGGGCCTTGCCGCGCTCGCGGGCGCCGTCGTCCTGGCGCGGCGCGAAGCCCTCGACGGTGAACCGCCGCCCGGGCCCCTGCCCGGCTCCCGCCACGTCCGCCGGTATCCCGGACCCGTTCACCGCATCGGTCAGCTGCGTCACTGCGTCCCGCCCTGTTCTCCGTCGTTCCCGCCCGCGACCTGCGCGGACCCGGCCCCTCGCGGACCGGCCAGCAGGCTACCGGGCCGCCGTCCGGGGCCCGTCGGGAGGGATGGACGCGGGGGGAGGGGCGGCGGTTCCCGGGGGTGAGGTGGTGTTCCGGCGGCTGCTGCCGCAGTCGGTCGGGCGGCGGGTTAGGGTGCCCCGGTGGATGGACTTCGGGGGCGTCGGATGGTGCGGGCCGCGGCCGCGGTGGCGGCCGGGCTGACGGTGGTGGCGGGGCTCGGGGTGCGCGCGGTGGCCGGCGGTGAGGTGGCCAAGTACGCGGGCGACGCGCTGTACACCGTGTTGCTGTACGCGCTCGTCGTGCTGGTCGCCCCGCGGCTGCGGCCGGCGGTGGCGGCGGTCTGGGCCGCCGGGCTGAGCTGGGCCGTCGAGCTGTTCCAGCTCACCGGCGTCCCGGACGACCTGGCCCGGCGGAGCACGCTCGCCCGTCTGGTCCTCGGCTCGACCTTCAACCCGCCGGACCTGCTCTGGTACCTGGTCGGCGCGGCCCTGGCCGCCCTCGGACACCTGGGTGTGAGGGCGGCCGGGCGGACGGTCCGTCAGGCGTGAACGGCAACGCTCTGACGAGCCGTCAGAGCGGCATCAGCTCCGGCCGCTTGGCCTCGACGTGGTCGCCGGAGGACTCGCCGCGCAGCCGGCGGCCGACCCACGGGAGCAGGAACTCGCGGGCCCACTGGACGTTCTCCCGGCGCTGGTCGGCCGGGGAGAGGGCCGGCGCGGACGGCCACGGCGCCTCCGGGTCCTGCTCGGTGCGCAGGCCCAGCGAGCGGGCGGCCAGCAGGGCGACCCGCTGGTGGCCCTCGGGGGAGAGGTGCAGGCGGTCCTCGCTCCAGGCGCGGCGGTCCTGGACGGCGCGCAGCGACCAGAGGTCGGCGACCTTGCAGCCGTGCCGGTCGGCGACGGCCCGCATGTGGCCGTTGTACGTGGCGATCTTGCCGCGGAGGTGCTTGAACAGCGGCACGCCGCGGGTGTCGAAGCCGGTGCAGATGAGCACCGTCCCGGCCGCGTCGGCGAGTTGGACGATCGCGGCCTCGAAGCGCTCGGCCACCTCGTCCGGGTCGCTGCCCGGGCGCAGGATGTCGTTGCCGCCGGCGCAGAAGGTGACCAGGTCGGGCTGGATCCGGCGGACCTCCGGCACCTGCTCGGCCATGATCTGGTCCAGCAGCCGGCCGCGGACCGCGAGGTTGGCGTAGCGGAACCCGCCCGGCGGTCGGCCGTCGGAGAGCAGTCCGGCGAGGCGGTCGGCCCAGCCGGCGAAGGCACCGTCGACGCCGGGGTCGTTCAGCCCCTCGGTGAAGCTGTCGCCGAGGGCGACGTACGAACTGAGGTCAAGGGTCTCCTGGAGGTTCGGCATGAAAGAGATAGTTCACTGTCTCAAGTGACCTACGCCACCGTAGGTGACCCCTGGCGGTACGTGAGATCGGCCACGTAGGAGCGGGGGAATAGCCGCGTCCCCGTGGGTGGCGGGAGTCCCGCGCCCCGTGCGCCGGGGACAGCGCGGGCGGACGCGCCGGGTGCGCGGGGGCGTGCGTCGGCCCGCGCGCTCGATCCGGTGTACGAACGGGGCGACCGGGGCAGCCGCCCTCTGGAAATCCACCCCGGGGCGTCTCACCCCGGATATCCCACCCCGGACGGCGGAGGTCGCCGCATGCCGAACCGATTCCCGGAGCGCACCGCGAAGCCGCGGCGCTACCTGATGTGCCGGCCGACGTACTTCACCGTCGACTACGCGATCAACCCCTGGATGGACCCCGCGCAACCCACCGACACCGCGCTCGCCGTCCGCCAGTGGGAGCGGCTGCGCGCGCTGTACCGGCGGCTCGGCCACACCGTCGAACTGATCGACCCGGTGCCCGGCCTGCCGGACATGGTCTACACCGCCAACGGAGCGACCGTGCTCGGCGGCCGGGCCCTGGTCGCGACCTTCCGGCACCCCGAGCGGGCCGCCGAGTCCGACGCCCACCAGGCCTGGTTCGAAGGCCGCGGCTACCACGAGGTCCGCCGGGCCGGGCACGTCAACGAGGGCGAGGGCGACCACCTGGTGGCCGGCCGCCGGGTGCTGGCCGGCACCGGCTTCCGCACCGACCCGGCCGCGCACGCCGAGGCCCGCGCGCTGTTCGGCGTCCAGGTGCTCAGCCTGACCCTGGTCGACCCGCGCTTCTACCACCTGGACACCGCGCTCGCCGTGCTCGACGACGACCAGGTCATGTACTTCCCGGAGGCGTTCACCCCGGACAGCCAGGCCCTGCTGCGCAGCCTCTACCCGGACGCGATCCTCGCCGACCGGGACGACGCCGAGGTGTTCGGGCTGAACGCGGTCTCGGACGGCCGCCGGGTGCTGCTCCCGGAGGCCGCCAAGTCGCTGGCCGCCCGGCTCGCCGACCAGGGCTACGAACCGGTCCCGGTGGACGTCTCCGAACTCCTCAAGGGCGGCGGCGGCCCCAAGTGCTGCACCCTCGAACTGCGGTCCTAGCGCTCAGCGCGCCGCCGCCGTCGGGGCGGGGGTGACCAGGACGACCTCCAGGGTGCGCGGGCCGTGGACGCCCTCGACCCGGTTCAGCTCGATGTCGCTGGTCGCCGACGGGCCGGAGATCCAGGTCTGCGGGCGGGTCGGGTCGAGGAGGGGGAGGGCGAGCGGCACCGAGGCGACCACCTGGTCGGGGGCCAGTACGACGCAGACGTGGTGGTCCGGGACCAGGGTGAGCAGGCGGCGGCCCTGGGCCGGGCCGGCGTCCAGGACGAGTGTGCCGGTCTCGGCGACAGCCAGCGCGCAGCCGGTCAGCACGCTGTCCACGGTGTCCAGCCGGGCGGCGGTGAGCGGGCCGTCGGGCCCGTCGTCCGGCAGCGGGCGGGCCCGGGTCGCGCTCAGCCAGGCGGCCGGCAGTCCGGGCGGGACGGCCACCGTACGGGCGCCCCGGGCGTCGAGCAGGGCGCCGACGACCTCGGGCAGCCGGTCGGCGGTGCAGCGGTGGACCAGGGCGCGGTAGTCGGCCAGGTTGTGGTGCAGCAGGTCGAGCAGCGCCTCGGGGTCGTCGGCGGGCACGTGGCTGCGCAGGTAGTCGCGGGGGATGGACGGTTCGTCCGGGTCCGGGTCCGGGGCTGCGGGCAGGCCGTCGGACGGGTCGCCGGGCCGGTGGAGCGCGGCGCGGATCCGGGCCAGGATCAGCTCGCGCGATCCGTTGGAGGGTGGAGTGTTCATCCGCGGTTCCTCCGCCACCAGTCGCGGAACGGTTCGGGCGGGACGGCCGGCAGGTCGCGGGTGTCCGTCCAGGCTCGGCCGGGGCCGGGCAGCCGGCGCGGGTGGAACCGGCGGGTCCGGGCGGCGGCCCGTTCGGCGGCGCGCAGCAGGGCCGGGTGGTCGAGCACGTACGTGGCACCGGCCATCGCGGCCCGCTCCAGCCGGTGGCCGCGCTGCCCGGCGACCCGCTCGCGCAGGTGGACCAGCACTTCGGGGATGTCGATCGCCACCGGGCAGACCTCGTAGCAGGCTCCGCAGAGCGACGAGGCGTACGGCAGCGAGGCGTCCAACGCGCCCTCGGTGCCGCGCAGTTGGGGCGTCAGGATGGCGCCGATCGGGCCCGGGTAGACCGAGCCGTAGGCGTGCCCGCCGGCCCGCTCGTAGACCGGGCAGACGTTGAGGCAGGCGGAGCAGCGGATGCAGCGCAGCGCCTGGCGGCCGACCCGGTCGGCGAGGGTGGCCGTCCGGCCGTTGTCGAGCAGCACGAGGTGGAACTCGGACGGTCCGTCGCCGCCATCCTCACCGGCGTGGGTGCCGGTCCAGAGCGAGGTGTACGGGTTCATCCGTTCGGCGGTGGCCGAGCGGGGCAGCAACTGGAGGAAGATTTCGAGGTCCCGCCAGGTCGGGACGACCTTCTCGATGCCGACCACCGAGATCAGGGTCCGCGGCAGGGTCAGGCACATCCGTCCGTTGCCCTCGGACTCGACGACCACCAGGGTGCCGGTCTCGGCCACCATGAAGTTGGCGCCGGAGACCGCGACCTTGGAACGGAGGAACTTCTCCCGCAGGTGCAGCCGGGCCGCCTCGGCGAGTTCGGCGGGCGCGTCGGTGAGCCCGGCCGGGGCGGGGCGGCCCCAGTCGGCCATCCGTTCGGCGAAGATCTCCCGGATCTCACCGCGGTTGCGGTGGATCGCCGGGACCAGGATGTGGGAGGGCCGGTCCTCGCCCAACTGGACGATCAGCTCGGCGAGATCGGTCTCATAGGCGCGGATGCCGGCCGCCGCCAGGGCCTCGTTGAGGCCGATCTCCTGGGTGGCCATGGACTTGACCTTGACCACCTCCCGCTCGTCGGTGGCCCGGACCAGTGCGGTGACGATCCGGTTGGCCTCGTCGGCGTCGGCGGCCCAGTGCACGGTGCCGCCGGCGGCGGTCACGGCCTGCTCCAAGCGGACCAGGTAGTGGTCGAGGTGGCGCAGGGTGTGGTCCTTGACGGCCTTGGCGGCGGCGCGCAGTTCGGCCCAGTCGGCGAGTTCGGCGACCGCGCGGGCCCGCTTCTCCCGGATGGTGTGGGTGGCGTGGCGCAGGTTGGCGCGCAGCCGCGGGTCGGCGGTGGCCTCGGCGGCGGCCTGCGGGAAGGCGGGCAGGCCGAGGAAGGTGCCGCTCACGGTGCCCGCCGGGGCTCGGTCGCGGTCAGGGGGTGGGAGTCCTTCCGGAGCCGGGACTCGGTCCAGGGCTCGTCCTCGGTGGCGGCGAGGATCTCGGCGAGGTGCAGCGGGCGCAGCGGCGCGCCCTGGCGGCGCAGCGTGCCGCCGAGGTGCAGGAGGCAGGAGTTGTCGCCGCCGCAGAGCACGTCGGCGCCGGTGGCGAGGGCGTTGGCGGTCTTGTCGGCGGCCATCGCGGCCGAGACGGCCGGGTTCTTCACGGCGAAGGTGCCGCCGAACCCGCAGCACTCCTCGGCGCCCGGCAGGTCGACCAGCTCCAGTCCCTTGACGGCCCGGAGCAGCCGCAGCGGCCGGTCGCCGAGGCCCAGCAGCCGCAGGCCGTGGCAGGAGGGGTGGTAGGTCACGGTGTGCGGGAACCACGCGCCGACGTCCTCGACGCCCAGCACATCGGTGAGGAACTCGGCGAGCTCGTACACCCGCGGGGTCAGCTCCGCGACGGCGGTGGCGAGTTCGGCCCCACCGCGGGCGGCGATCCGGGGGTACCCGTCCCGCACCATCGCCACGCAGGAGCCGGACGGCGCCACCACGTGGTCGTACCCCGCGAAGGCCCGGACGGTCCGCCGCACCAGCGGCTCGGCGGCGCGCCGGTAGCCGCTGTTGTACTGCGGCTGGCCGCAGCAGCTCTGCCCGGCCGGGAAGTCGACCTCGACCCCGAGCCGCTCCAGCAGCCGGACGGTGGCGATCGCGGTGGACGGGAACAGCGCGTCGTTGACGCAGGTGGCGAACAGGGCGACGCGCAATGTTCCTCCGGTGGCCCGTTGTTCGGTTTCGAGGCTTCGAGGCTTGGCGGTCTCGCGGTCTCGCGGTCTCGCGGTTTCGGGGCCGAGGCAGCATATCGGCCGGGCGGCCGCGGGCGCCGCAGGTCGGCGGGAGGACCGTTCCCGCCGACTTGCGGTGTGCCCGGCCGGTCAGGTGTCCCGGCCGGGTCAGGCGTCCTGGCCGAGCCAGAGGTCGGGGCCGAAGACCTCGTAGTGGATGTCGGCCGCCGGGACGCCCGCCGCGAGGAGCTGGCCGCGGACCGAGCGGAGGAAGGGCAGCGGGCCGCAGAGGTAGGCGGTGGTGCCGGCCGGGACCTCGACCGAGGCCAGGTCGACCAGGCCGGTGCGGTCGGCCGGCCAGTCGCCGAGCGGGCGCTCGTAGAAGACGTGGGCGGTGGCGTTCGGCAGCTTGCCGGTCAGCTGGGCGAGGTCGGCGCGGAAGGCGTGCGACAGCTGGTCCCGGTCGCCGTGGACGGTGACCACGCGGCGGGTGGAGCCGGTGGCGGCGAGGTGGTCCAGCATGGCGGTCATCGGCGTGTTGCCGATGCCGGCCGAGGCGAGCAGCACCGGTCCGTCGCCGTCGGCCAGCGCGACGTCGCCGAACGGCGGGGCGACGTCGAGGACGTCCCCGGCCCGCAGGTGCTCGTGCAGGTGGTTGGAGACCTCGCCGGCGGGGCCGCCCGGGACCTCGGCGGTCGCGCGCTTGACGGTGAAGACCAGCGCGCCGTCCGGGGCGCCGGAGAGGCTGTACTGGCGGATCTGCCGGGCGCCGTCCGGGAGTTCGGCGCGGACTGAGACGTACTGGCCGGGCCTGGTCGGCGGCACCGGACGGCCGTCGGCCGGGCGGACCAGGTAGGTGGTGACGTCCTCGGTCTCCTGGTGGCGGGCGACCACCGTGTACGGGCGCCACAGGTCCGCCGGGTCGAGGCCCTGCGCGGCGGCGGCCTCGGCGCGCAGCCGGTCCTCGATGGCGATCAGCGCGTTCGCCATCAGCCAGTAGACCTCGTCCCAGGCGGCGGCGACCTCGGGGGTGACGGCCTCGCCGAGCACCTCGACGATGGCGGCGAACAAGTGCTCGTGGACGATCCGGTACTGGTCGTTCCGGATGCCGACCGAGACGTGCTTGTGGGCGATCCGGGCGAGCAGCGCGTCCGGGCGGGTGTCGGGGGCGGCGATCAGGGCGGAGGCGAAGGCGGCTATCGAGCCGGCCAGCGCCTGGCGCTGGCTGCCGTTGGCCTGGTTGCCCCGGTTGAACAGGTCGCGCAGCAGCTCCGGGTGGGCGGCGAACATCCGGTCGTAGAAGAGCGGCGTGATGTCGCCGATCGCACCGCCCACGACGGGCAGGGTGGCTTCGATGACCTCGGCGGACTTGGCGGACAGCATCGGGTGCGCTCCAAATTGGTATCTGAGAGTCGTATTTTCGGCCGTGCGGTGGTGCGGGCCGGGGCGGGCGGTCAGGTGGAGAAGGCGGGGCGGGGGAGGGTCAGTCGGCGGGTCTGGTGGTGAGGCGGAGCAGGACAGGGCCGGTCGGGCCGGTCACCAGGTCGCCGATCGAGAGCGGGTCCAGGGTGGCGAAGAACGCCTCCTGTGCCGTGCGCAACGCCCCGCGCAGCCGGCACGCCGACCGCAGCGGACACGGCGGCTCGTCCTCGCAGCCGACCACGTCGTCCACCCCCTCCAGTTCGCGCAGCAGCAGTCCGAGCGAGCCGGTCCGGCCGGCCGTGGTGAGGGACAGGCCCCCGCCCCGGCCGCGCCGCGCCTCCACCACGCCGAGGTGCTGCAGTCGGCTGACCACCTTGGCGGCGTGGGTGTAGGGCACGCCGACCGCCTCGGCCACCTCGCGGGTGGTCGGGTTGGCCTCCTCGTCGAGGACGGCCAGCCGCATGGCGATGCGGAGGGCGATGTCGGTGCTCTTGGTCAGCCTCACGTTCGGAAGGCTAGCGAATACGACTCCAGGACTCCAATTTCCTGCACGCGGGTCCGTCGGGGGCGCCGGCGGAGCCGAACCGTTACCCGCGGAAGTGGTCGTCGCACTGTCCGGTGACAAGGTCAACTGCTTTACTGGCCAGGCTCGTTCGCCGGAAAACGACTGGGGAATGGGGACGACATGGACAGTGGCACGCCACCGCCACCTCCGCCACCGGGACCACCGCCGTACCCGCCGCCACGACCGTCCACCCCGCCACCGGGGTACGGGCCGGTGCGGCCGGACCCGCAGTGGCCCGCACCGCACGGGGTGCCGAGACCGTACGAGCCGCCGGGGCCGCCCGAGCCGTCGAGACAGGACCCACCGCAGGACGCCCCACCGAGGCACGACCCACCGACGTACGACCCGCCCGGCCACGACGCGCCGACGTACATCGGCCCCGCGTTCACCACCCCCGCGTACACCGGCCCCGTCTTCACCGGCCCCGCGTTCGCCGCGCCGCCCGGCCGGCGGGCCGCCGCC
>NZ_JBFBDO010000121.1:0-23269 GCF_040683335.1 Kitasatospora sp. NPDC093806 | reverse complement strand
CTCGAACGCCTCCGCCGCCGCGGCCAGGTACGGCCGGGCCGCCGCCCGGCCCCGGACGTGGCGCACCCGGACGCCGTGCGCCAGCCGGATCCGGGCCAGCTCGAACGGGAAGCGGTCGGCCTCGGGCTGGGCCTCGGCCCGGGCGAACAGCTCGGCGGCGTCCCGCTCGTCCTCGGCGGTCATCGCCAGCGCGCCGAGGGTGACCAGCGCCAGACGGGGGGAGAGCAGCGGCAGACCGGCGTCGCGGGCGGCGAGCGCGTGCGCCCGGGCCTGCTCGACCCGGCCGGTGTGCCGGGCGGCCTCGACCAGGTCGAGCAGGGTGCGCGAGGCCTGGTACGCGTAGGGCCGGAAGGTGCCCGGCGGGGTGATGGCGGTGGCGTGCCGGTACGCGGCCTCGTGGTCGCCGGCGCCCAGTGCGGCGGTCGCGCCCGCGGAGTCGGCGACCTGGGTCAGGAACCCCAGCCCGCGCGGGCGGGCCCAGGCGTCCACCTCGGCCCGCAGCTCGCGCGCCCGCTCGGCCTGGCCGCGCAGCGCCGCGAGCTGCGCCAGGTAGGCGCGGCTCTGGACGGCGAACAGGTGCAGGCCGTGCCGGGCCGCCAGCCCCAGGCCGCGCCGTCCGGTGATCTCGGCGTCGGCCCATTCGCCGACGGCCAGCTGGTCGAGCATGATCAGGTGCAGCATCACCAGGCCGGTGGCCAGCGCCCCGGTCTCCAGCTCGCGGTCCACCACGCGCCCCAGGTGCGGGCGGTAGTGCCCGAGGAGGTCGAGGTGGTACGCGGCGGCGGCGCACCGGGTGACGTCCCAGGGGTCCAGCTCCGCCAGGTTCGCGGCGGCCCGGCGCACCGGGCCGGCCCAGTCGGCTCCGTGCCTGGTCACGTCGCTCCAGGCGGCGCTGTAGAGCCGCGCCCGTTCGGGGACGCGGTCGCCGAGGGAGGCGAGCAGGGCGTGCGTGCTCTCCCAGGTCGCGCGGTCGCCGCCGTACTGGCTGATCGCCAGCAGCAGGACCACCAGCCGGGTGAGCACCTCGTCCGGTTCGGTGCGGTTGCCGGTCGACGGGGCGGCCGGTCCGGCGTCCCGGAGCCGCTCGATCGCGGCCGTGACCTGGGGGTGGGTGGAGCGGACGTCCCCGTCCTGGTAGAACGCCTGGTAGGCGGAGGCCAGCACGGCGGCGGGCGACTCCGTCGGACCGGGGGCGAGGCCCGCCCGGAGCAGCCGGTGCGCCTGGCCGGGGCGGGCGGCGTGCCCGGCGACGAAGGCCGCCTCGGCGAGCCGCCGGGACCGGTCGGCGGGGTGCCCGCTGAGCTCGGCGGCCCGGGTCAGCCAGGTGACGGCCGTCAGCGCGCCGCCGCGCCGGGTCGCCGACTCGGCCGCCGCCTCCAGGACGCCGGCGACCTCCTCGTCCGGCTCGACCGCGGCCGCCGCCAGGTGCGTCGCCCGGCGTTCGAGGTGCTCCCGGTGCAGCCCGGCCAGCGTCAGGTGGGCGGTGCGGCGCTGCTCGGGGGTGGCCAGCTGGACAACGGCGGAGCGGACCAGCGGGTGGCGGAAGACGAGCTCGCCGGTGGCCGGCTCGACGTCCAGCAGCCCGGCGGCCACCGCCGCGTCGGCGGCGCGCAGCCGGTGGCGCGCGCCGGGGCCGGCGGCGTAGCAGGACTGGTCTCCCGTGCCGTCGTCCGCGCCGGGGACGCCGTGGACGCCGGGAATTCCGTGGACTCCGTGGATGCCGGCACCGCTGCCCGGGGTGCCGGCGCCGTCGAGCGCGCCCAGCAGCAGTTCGGCCCGCACCCGCTCGTCGAGGGCCGCGATGCGGGCGCCGAACAGCCGTTGCAGCCGCCGGGTCAGCGGCACGCCGTGCCGGTCGATGCCGATCAGGTCCTCGGCCGGCAGGTCGCCCGGCCGGCCGGTGAACTGGGCGGGCAGCTCCAGCAGCGCCAGCGGATTGCCCCCGGCCTGCGTCAGGACGGCGCGGCGGACCTGGCGGCCCAGCGCCGGGTACCGCTGGTCCAGCAGGCGGGCCGCGTCCGCCTCGGCGAGGGCGGCGACTGGCAGTTCGGGCAGGTCGGCGGTGTCGAAGCGGGAGGGGAGGTCGGCACGGACGGCGACCAGCAGCCGCACCCGGCCGCCGGTCAGCCGGCGGCCGACGAAGCCGCAGACCTCGGCGCTGGCGTCGTCCAGCCACTGCCCGTCGTCGAGGACCAGCAGCAGCGGGCGCTCGGCGGCGGCGCGCGCCAGCAGGTCGAGGACGGCGATGCCGAGCGTCATGACCGAGGGCGGACCGCCCCGGCCGTCGCCCCGGCCGCCGTCCCGCCCGCTGTCCCGCCCGCCGTCGCCGAACACGGTGTCGAACGGCGCCGGGCGGGTCCCGTCCGCCGAACGGGCGAGGTCGGCGAGCAGCGGGTGGAGGAGCTGGTGCAGCCCGGCGTGCGGCAGTGCGGACTCCGCCTCGACCCCGGCGGCCCGCACCACGGCGTGGCCCGCCCGCTCCGCCAGGGCCGCCGCCTGGCCCAGAAGCGCGCTCTTGCCGACCCCGGCCTCCCCGCGCAGGACGAGCACCCGGCCCTCGGCCGCGGCCGTCGAGGTCACGAACGCCGCGAGGGCCGCCTGTTCGTCCGCTCGGCCCACCATCGTCCCGTACCCGCCCTGCATGCCGTCCTGCCCCTCTCCGCGATCGCCGGCGCCGCGCGTCGCGTGCCGTGCCCGGACGCCGGTCGGCGTCCCATGATCACGATCTCAGGAAAGCGGTCCCGTCGAGCCCGTGCCCGACCCTGGTCGGTACCCGGGGGCCGACCAGGGTCGGGCACGCAGCGGCCCCCCGCGTCGCCGCGGGGGGCCGTGGTGTCCTGCCGGTTCGGGCCGGGACGGGGCATGCGTGGGTCAGGAGTTGTACGGGGCGAAGGCCCAGTGGAAGACGGCCGAGCCGGAGCCGGGCCGGCTGATCGCCGTCTCGTCCGAGCTCGTGCTCCGGGTGAGGTTGAGGCGCTCCTCGGGGCTGGTGTGGTTGGTCAGCAGGTTTCCGTTCGAGCCGTCGGGGGTCACGCACCACAGGTAGCCGTCGTCGTTGGGCCGGAAGTCGCCCATGGTGACGAGGCTGCCGCTGAGCGGCTGCCCGGGGTGGGCGGCCGTCGAGTTGACGTACTGTCCGCCGTTGGTCAGGTAGTAGCAGGCGTCCTGGCCGCTGCGGCCCGCCGGGATCACGCCGAACCGCTGGGTGTCGCGGTGGGTGTCCGGGGACAGGTAGACCGGGTGCGGCGCGGTGCTCAGGTCGTCGACCGAGAGCGCCGACGGCTGGCTCCCGCCGTCCGTCGAGACGATCTCGTCCAGGACCGCCGCCTGGCTCGGGTTCTGGAGGAACCAGCGCTGTGAGGTCGAGCCGTCGCCGTCACGACCGGCCAGCGCCTGGCCCCGGCCGAGGTCGGTGAGGAACTGCCGGGTGACGTAGTTCTGCAGGGTCCAGGTGCCGTCGCCCTGGTCGACCGGCGCCCAGAGCTGGTCCAGGGCCGCGTTCGGCCACAGCACCGTCCGGGCGTCCCGGGCGCCGCCCTCCTGGCCCAGGTAGCGGCCGGCGAACGGCGCGCTCGCGTGGAACAGGCGGTAGTAGCCCGGGTACTCGGGGTCGGCCGACAGGCTGAACGTCTGCGAGGGGAGGTCGGCCCGGTTCACCGTCTGATCGGCGACCACGTGGCTGCTGCCCGACGGACCGGCCACGTTGGTGGTGGCGGCGCTCTGCAGCACGCCCAGGAGGGGCACGCCCGACGGGGTCTGCTGCTGCGCCGGCGGTTGCTGGGCGGGCAGGTTGGTGAGGGTGAAGACGACGGGATAGTGGTCGGACGCGATCAGGTTGGCCCGGGTGGTCCCGGCGACGGTGGGCTGCGCCTGTGCCGTGCGGGTGACCGCGTAGTCGATGGTCGAGGCCGGTGAACGGGAGGTGACCAGCGGCGTCGGACGGGTCGGCAACTGCTGGCTGTGGATGGTGAAGTCCGGGGCGATCGCGGGGCCCAGACTGCTCACGGGCCGGTTGTAGTCGCCCATGGCGATCCAGGGCAGGCCGGTGGTCCGCAGCTGCTCGTGGATGTTGCGCAGCAGCTGGGGGTCGTCGCTGCCGCTCCCGGAGGCGCCGTGCACCGAGAAGTAGACGACGCCGCCGACGTTGACGCCGAGCGCCGGCCGGGAGTCGGTGCCGTCGGAGATCCGGCCCTCCCGGACGGTGTAGACGTCGTTCCGGTCGACCCGGGTGCGGCTGAAGACGGCCAGGTTGACCCGGCCCACCGAACCCGGAGTGGAGCTGGTGTCCGTGTGCAGCCAGTACAGGAAGCCCGTGGGGCGGCCCGCGCTGCCGATCCGGTATTCCTGGACCGGAATGGTGGCTCCGCCGTTGTCGAACCACTGGGTGTTGTAGGTGGCGATGTTCCCCAGGAAGGTGGCTCCGCGCGGCGGGGCGCCCGCCTCCTGGAGAGCGATGACGTCGGCTCCGGCCTGTCCGCTGTCGTGCCCGTACAGCTGTGGCAGATCGGCGGTGTACTTGTTGTTGTTGTCCCCGGTGGTGCCGGCGCCCTGCATGTTCCAGGTGGCGACCTTGCGGGTGTTGTTGTCGCGCGGTTCGAGCCCGCCGGTGGTCGCCAGGAAGAGCGACGGCCGCTTGCCCGCGTCCAGCGGCACCACGCCCTTGCCCGCGTAGTCCAGCGTCTCCCGGCCGCCCCAGTCGGGGATCGCCTGGCCGTCCTGGGCGAGCGGCTGGAACCGGTTCGGGGCGCCGTTGGCCGAGCCGAACTGGAACGCCGTGCCGGACTGGCTGCCGTACGGCGCGTACGGTTCGAACGGCCCGCCCGGTGTGGCCTGCTTGACCATGGTGTTGTTGTAGAAGACGTTCTGCGGGCCCGAGGAGCCGGACCACTTGACCGCCTTGGGGCCGGCCGCCCACCAGATCGGGTACCAGGTCCCCTCGTCGAGCTCGCCGCCCTCGCCGCCGCAGTTGGCCTGGCAGCTGCCGGAGCGGTGCTCGTACGGGACGCGCAGGGTGTTCTGCTCGAACAGGTTGTTGTGCTCCCACCCGCCGTGCAGGTTCAGGTCCGAGTCGAGGTCGTTGCGGAAGGCGACGTTGCCGCTGGCCGACCACTGGAAGGTGAAGTGGCGCAGGTTGCGGCTGAGGTTGTAGGCGTACAGCGAGTCCCAGACGCGGCTGCCGCGCAGGTAGCCGTTGCCGCCCTTGCCCTTGTTCCAGGCGCCGTCGAAGCTGTTGCGCTCGATCTGGAGGTTGCGGGCGTCCTCGGTGACGATCGGGTGCGAGCCGGTCATCTCGGCCTTCAGCCCGCGCGCCCAGTCGTTGGCGGCCCACTTGAAGACGATGCCGTGCATCGCGTACTCGGGCGCCATGTTGCCGTAGTTGTGCACGGCCTGGGCGGGGGTCAGGTCGTACGTGCCGCCGCCGAGCTTGGGCAGGCCGGTCATGTCCTGGGTGAAGGCGAAGTCCTCGAAGCCGACGCCCTGGACCACCTTCAGCGGGGTGACCTTGCTGGGGTACGGCTTGTCGCCGAGCGCGGGGGAGCCGTCGGAGGTGGAGTCGACCGGCACGTCCCACTCCAGCGGGCGGTCCAGGGTGACCGTCTTCGCCGCGGCGTCGACGGCGTCGACCCGGAACATCTGCTGGCGCATGTGCAGGTTGTCCATCTGACTGCGGTCGGAGACGCCCTGCTGCTCGTAGAACTTGACGCTGTTGGCCGCGCCGACCCAGACGTAGCCGCCCGGGGAGAGCTTCTTCAGGTCGGCCTTGGCGTCCAGCTGCACCGTGTTCTGCCCCTGGCGGGCCGCCCAGCCGGGGTCGCCGGCCTGGGCGGCCACCTTGATGCCGGAGGCCCAGTGCTGGTTGACGCTGCCCTCGAAGATGTCCTTGCGGTTCGCCGGGGCGGCCGCCCAGTCGTCCTGGTAGCGCTCGGCGATGTCCCGGGTCTGCACCCGGAACAGGCCGCGCCCGGGCCAGATCCAGCCGCCGGTGCCGACGTCGGCGCCGCTGCCGGCCTTCATCGAGTCCTGGTCCCAGCGGCCGTTGACCACGGTGTCGTAACGGGTGTTGAGGTCCGGCCGGAACACCAGCCGGGTGCCGCCGTCGCCGGACCCCTGGCCGCGCAGGACCAGGTAGTCGGCGTCGACGTAGATCTGCCGGGAGACGTCGATCCGGCCCGCGGGGAGGGAGATCAGCGACAGCCGGTCGAAGTTGGCGTTCGGCGAGCAGTTGGCCTTGACGTCGTCGATCGCCTTCTGCAGGCCGGCGCTGTCGTCGGCCCCGTCGTTCGCGCGGACGCCGTACTTGGCGGCGAGCACGTCCGGGGTGATCCGGCAGCCGGCGTCACCGGTCAGCTCGCCGTCCCCGGGCAGCGGCCGGCCGCCCCGGAATCCGACGCGCGACCAGTCCGGCAGTCCGGCGGGCGGGGTGGTGCGGTTGGCGTAGCTCAGGTCCGGGCCCTCGGCACCGGGCCCGGCCGTCACCGCCGCGGGAGCCGCCACGGCGGACACCACCGGTGCGAGCGCGGGCAGGCCGAGCGGGAGCAGCAGGCCGGCGAGCAGCGCGGCCGCCGGTCGGAGACGTTTCACGGTACTTCCTTTGGTCCGGGGTGGGTCGCGGTCGTCACGGGCACCAGAACTGGAGGGAGGAGATCCGGTCGTTGGCGTAGTACTTGGAGCTCCCGTTGCCGTAGTCGGCCTTCGCTCCCCAGCTCCAGGTGGGCGTGTAGTCCAGGTCGGAGGGGTGCAGCTCGCCGGTCGGGTCGTCCCAGAACTTGATCGAGCACTGCGAGTTGTTGATCCAGGACGAGACCTGGTTGTCGGCCAGGTCCCCGTTCAGGAAGTGGACCTGGTAGAGCCGCACGATCGACCCGTTGCCGCCGGCCGGGGGCGGCGTGATGACCGCCTTCGACCCCGTCCCGCCCTCGTGCTGGTAGACGCAGAGTGCCCAGGCCGGGCAGCCGTCGTAGGGCGGGTTGGCGGCGGACGCCGGGGCGGCCGTGAACAGCAGGGCGGCGCCGGCGAGCGCGGCCGAGAGCGCGACGGTCGCCGACTTGAAGGAGGTGCGGGCCATGGTGGAACTCGCTTTCGGGGAGGGAGGTCGGACGCTGGGGCGGGTGGGGGGCCGCGGGCCCCACTGTGCGTCGACGCGGCAGGCCGGCACATCAGTCATTTGACTGCGATCGTCGGCCGGTCCGCCGGATCGGGGCGCGTCGGCTGCCCCGTCGGCCCCTCGCGTCCCGCAAGTCCTCTCCACTGAACGGGAATTGGCCATTCTGGGGGTTCTTCGCCCCGGAACGGAAGAGGAGGCGTCAGCCTGGTGAGAGGTCGAAGCGGGCGTGACAGGCCCCGTTCGGCCGCTCTCCTGTCCGCCACCGCCGGGAGCACTCCATGGGTTCACCGCCGTCGTTCTTCTCACAGGCCGGCAACTTCGGGAGCGCGGTCGCGGGGGGCGTCGACCCCCGGACGGGCCTCTTCAACGTCCGGATCTCGCTGGGGAACCTGGTCGGCAACCGCAACCTCGGGCCGTCGCTGCCGCTGGTGCTGGGGTACTCGCCGCTCAACGGCACCGACGCGGGCCTGGGGCGCGGCGTCTCGCTGGGGCTGACCACTTACGACCGGGACAACCGGCTGCTGGCCCTGGCGACCGGCGAGCAGTACAAGGTCCAGGAGACCGACAGCAAGGTCGTCCTGACCCAGAAGAAGCTCGACACCGTCCGGGTCGCCAAGGACCGGGACGCCTACCGCCTGGTGCACAAGTCCGGCGACGTCGAGGTCCTGACCGGGCCCCGGACCGGGCCCGCCCTCAAGGTCCCCACCGCGCTGCTCACGCCCGCCGGGCACGGCCTCAGCCTGAGCTGGGACTTCCGCGGCGGCCCGGTGCCCCGCCTGAGCTCGGTCGCGGACGCGGACGACACCCTGCTGACCGTCGACTACACCGGGAAGACCAAGGCCACCCTGACGGTCCTGCCGGGGCGCTCCGAGGGGTACCGCGTCGAACTGCGCTTCCAGAACAACCTGCTGACGAGCGTGTACCACTACGGGCTCGGCGCCGGATCGCCGCTGGTGTGGACCTTCAGCTCCGAGCCGATCGGCCGGCAGGGGGTGTGGGGCTCCTGGATCACCGGGGTGACCATGCCCGGCGGGATGTCCGAGACCGTCACCTACGCGCAGGGCGGCACCGGCCACCGGTTCCCGGACTCCGCCGGGCTCCCGGCCCTGCCCTACGTGACGCGGCACGTCCGCAAACCCGGCGGCGGCCGGCCGCAGACCGAGGTGACGTACGCCTACACCGACGACAACTTCCTCGGCGGCAACTCCGGCGCCGCCTGGAACTCCGACCTCGACAACCTGTACGGGATCCTGACCGGCTACACCTACGGCTCCACCGAGTCGGTCACCACCGGCGGCCGGACCACCCGGACCACCCGCACCTACGACAGCTACCACCTGCAGACGGACGAGACGACGACCCGCAACGGCTGTTCCCGGCAGGTGAGCACCGAGTACTACGCGGTGGTCGGCCGGCGCTTCGAGCAGCAGGACGACCGCTTCCAGCTCCCGAAGACCCGGACCGTCACCTGGACCGGCCCGGACGGCCGCTCCCGCGACGAGGTCACCCGGACCGAGTTCGACGACGCCGGCAACCCGCGCAGCCGCACCGCCCCCGACGGCACCCGCACCGACTGGGAGTTCTACCCGGCCGGCGGCAGCGGCTCGGACTGCCCGCCCGACCCCAACGGGTTCACCCGGTGGCCCAGGACCGTCACCCACACGCCGCCGGCCACCGCGTTCGACGCGCCCGCCCTGCGGACGTCCTACTCCTACGCGGCCCACTCGACGCCCGACTCGCGGGTCCCCACCGCCGTCCTGAAGGCCACCGAGCGGCGCTACGCCGACGGTCTGCTGCTGCGGCGGGAGGACACCTCCTACGGCACCTCGGGCCCGGAGTTCGGCCGGATCACCGGGCTGACCGAGGTCGAGTACCCGGACGGCGAGGACGGCGACCACTACTCGGCGGGCCACACCTTCACCTTCCGCTCGGACGGCGAGGCACTGGTCCAGACGCACCAGCTGACCACCCACGACGGGCTCACCACGACGCGCTCGCAGCGGCGTTCACGGTTCACCGGCCGGCTGTGGTCGGCCACCGACCCGCAGGGCAACGGCGTCACCCTGACCTACGACGGCCTGGGCCGCGGGCTGACCCGCACCACCAACCCGGGCACGGTGTACCAGGCGACCGAGACCCACGCCCACGAGGTGGGGACGTCCGCGCCGTTCGTCACGACCTCCACCGACCCGCTCGGCAACCAGTGGCGCACCAGCCGCGACGGCGCCGGGCGGCCGTACCTGGGCGAGCGCCGGCCGGCCGGCGGCGACGGCGCCTGGCAGGTCGTCCGCCGCGTGGAGTACGACGAACTCGGCCGCGTCACGACCGAGTCGGTGACCGACCAACTGCCCGGCGGCGGCACGGCGGCCGCGCTCACCCGGACCCTGAGCTACGACGACTGGGGCGCGCTGTCGGCCGTCGGTTACGACGACGGCACCGGCCGGCTCACCCGGGTCGACCCCGTCGCGCTGACCGCCACGGTCCAACAGCTGGGCGGCGGCGGCCCGGTGACCGGAACCGGCACGACCACCTTCGACACCCGGGGCGAGCCGGTCACCACCGAGCGGTTCGACCTCAAGGGCGCGTCCGCGGGCCGGCGCGCGCTTGAGCACGACGGCTGGGGCCGGCTGCGCCGCGAGACCGACGAACTGGGGAACACCACCGGCTACGACTACGACGCCCGCGGCCGGCTCACCCGCACCACCCTGCCGGACGGCACGGCCGTCGTCCGCGGGTACGCGCCGTTCTCCGCCGACGGCCTGGCCACCGCCCTCGCCGTGGCCGGAAACGCCTACGGCGCGCAGGAGTTCGACGGGCTGGGCCGACTGACCCGGACCAGCTCCGGCGGCCGCACCTGGTCCTACCGGTACGACCGGGACGCCGACCCGCTGCCCGCCCGGGTCGGCACGCCGGACGGGCAGCAGCTCGGCTTCGGCTACGTCCCCGAGCTCGGCAACGCCCTCGCCCGGGTCCAGGCCGGGCCGCTCACCCAGACCCTCGGCCACGACCCGGTCACCGGCCACCTGACCAGCGCGCGGGAGGCCTCGCCCGACGGCGACGTCACGGTGACCCGCGACTACACCCCCGCCGGCCTGCCGCGCACCGAGACCACCACCCGCTCCGGGGAGTCCGACGCCACCACGCGCTGGACCTTCAGCCCCGGCGGCCTGGAGACCGACTGCACCGGGCCGGACGGCACCGCCCGGCAGACCGTCCGGGACGCCTTCGGCCGGATCACCGGCATCACCGACCCGGCCATGGGCGTCTCGGTGTCCTACGACGCCGGGGGACGGCCGATCTCCTGGACCGCCCGGGACCCGCGGTCCGGCTACACCCTGACCACCACGCTGACGCTGGACGACTTCGGCCGCGAGGTGGCCCGCTCGACCAGGGACGGCCTCGGCCACACCTGGTCGCTCACCCAGGAGTGGCTGGACAACGACCTGCTCGCCCGCCGGACCTCCGGCTCCGGCGCGACGCTGCTGCGCGACGAGACCTTCGGCTACGACGGCCGCAACCGGCTCACCTCCTACGGCTGCGACGGACCGGAGCCCCCGACGGACGCCCGGGGCAACGCGATCACCGCGCAGACCTTCGGCTACGACGCCTTCGGCAACGTCACCCGCTGCCGCTCGCGCTACGCCGACGGCTCCGAGGACACCGCGACCCACCTGTACGAGGACCCGGCCGACCCGTGCCGGCTCACCGGCGTCACCCACACCGGCGGCGGCCACCCGCCCCGGATCACGCTGGCCTACGACGCGGCCGGGCGGCTGACCACCGACCGGGCCGGGCGCACGCTCGGCTACGACCCGCTCGGCCGGCTGCGGTCGACCGGCCCGGCGAACCGGTACGGCTACGACCCGCTCAACCGGCTGCTCACCCAGCGGACCGACGGGCGCACCAGCGTCCTGCACTACCGCGGCGAGTCCCTCGCGGCGGTCACCGAGGACGGCCGGCCCGCCCGTCTGCTGCGGCTCGGCAGTGGCGGCTACGTGGCCCGGACCCGCGACGGACGGACCCGGCTGCTCGGGACGGACGGCACCGGCACCGTCCGGCTGGCGGCCGGTGCCGACGGCCAGGAGGCGTACGCCCGGACCGCGTACGGGGAGCGCCCGGTGGACGGCGCCGACAGCGTGCCGGGCTTCACCGGGCAGCGGAGCGACCCGGTGACCGGCTGGTACCACCTCGGCAACGGCGCCCGGGCCTACGATCCCGTGCTGCTCCGGTTCGCCAGCCCGGACATCCTGAGCCCCTTCGGCGCGGGCGGCGTCAACCCGTACGCGTACTGCGCGGGCGACCCGGTCAACCGGGTCGACCCCTCGGGCCACCTGAGCTGGATGGCCTGGCTGGGCATCGGGCTGGGCGTCGCGGGCCTCGCGCTGGCGGTGGTCACCGGCGGCATGGCGATCGTCGCCGCGGGCGGGGTGATGGCCGCGATCGGGGCCGCCTCCGCCACCACCCTGGTGGTCGGCGCGCTCGGCGTCGCCTCGGACGTCACCGCGATCGTCGGCGGCGCCCTCGAAACCGCCTCTCCGAAGGCCTCGGCCGTGCTCGGCTGGGTCTCGCTCGGCACCGGGCTGGCCGGGCTGGGCGCGGGCGGCGCCGGCCTGGCCCGCGCCGCGACCAGGCGGGCCCCGGGCTTCGCGGAGGAGGGGGCCCGCGCCCTCGGCGGACAGCTGAGCGCGGATCCCGGGCTCGAACTGAACCTGGCCAAGACCGACCCCGGGTTCCACGGCCGGCCGGTCGTCCTGCCGGAGCGGACGCCGCACGAGTTCTTCGCGGTGGAGAACGCCAACGGCGCGAAGGTGTGGGTCAGTCAGGATCCGGTCGACGGCGGCATGGTCCGGGGGATCGCCGAGGACGCGCTGAGCCGCGGCAAGACGGTCGACATCCTCAGCGGGACGCACGGCGGCGAGCTCGGGGAGCGGACCGGCGCGCACATCGAGCCGGACTTCTACTTCGAGGACATCGGCGACGACGCGCGGCTGACCAAGGAGCGGATCCGGGGGCCGAAGCGGAGCCGCTGGGCGAAGCGGGTGAACGTGTACAACACGCCCTACCTGTCCTCGTACCGGATCGGGCAGATCCTGCGCGGCGACTCCAGCCACGAGATCATCGCGGCCTTCTGCTTCAGCCGCAACGACGACACCGTCCGGAGGTTCCTCGGCCTGGAGCCCACCTACTCCTACTCGCCGTTCGTGGACCACTACCACACGGCCCTCTGACGAAGGAGACAGCACGTGTCCGACTGGATGAGCGTGTCGAAGCTCTCGATCATCCTCGTGAGCGGGGACGACACCTGTGACATCTACGCGAACGGGTGGAACCGGATCGGCGTGATGATCAGTGTCGCGCCGACCGACGACGACGGGGAGCCCGTCGAGGTAGACCCCTCCCACCTGCTCAACCGTCTGTGGCTGATCGACTACGTCACCGAGTCGACACTCAACTGGAAGGGCAGCTCGGGCTGGTGCTACACGGACAGGGAGAACGAGTTCACCGCCATCCCCGGCCTGTCCGGCGAGCGCGCCGAAGTCTCGTTCGAGGACGGGACCCAGCGGGTCACGTTCTATGTGTACTGCGCCCCCGGGGTGAGCCCGCAGTCGATCGGCGTCCAGGTCAGGACCGACACCAACGACGTCATCAAGAGCTCCTACAACGGGGACTTCCACGAGAAGGTCAAGCTCATTCCGCGGACAGCTGTGACGTACAAGCTGGCCGACGTCGACTGGGACTACGCGCACACGTCGACCAAGTACGGCGGCGACAAGCAGTACGTGACGACGGATGCGTGGAACTACTACCTGTCCCTGAAATCCGTGGAGAACTACTTCGTCACCTTCTCGGTGCACGACTACTTCACCTCCTCCGGCTACGACGGGCAGTTCTCCTCCCGCATCCCCGGCGACAACGGCCGCGATGACTTCTACGGCGGCTATGTCTGGCACCGCGAGCCGCACGGTTCCGCGTACTACGTCGAGAACGACGGGCGCAGTGAGGCGACGATCGTCAACTTCCCCGACGGCAACAAGTGGTGGGACTACGCCAAGATCTACGACCGGAGCTATCCCGAGCGGTACCTGTGCTTCAGTTGGGTGCACTCCACCACCGGCGGCAACGGGTGGCACATCCCGAACGGGCCGCTGACCAATTGGCACGTGTGGTGCCACCCGAAGATCGTCGCGTACGACCGGTACGGCAACTCGGGCACCTTCTGGGTGGACGGATGGCAGACCATCGGGGGGCTCACGCTCTGCGAGAACCGACCGTAGGACCGGGCGGCGGGCGTCGCGCTGCCGAAATCGCTTGCTCCGGAGGGCGATCGGGGACGATCCTTCGCCCATGGACTCTCCGCCGCGGGTGATCGTGCTCGACGAGGTGACCCTCCGCCGTTTCGACCCGCGGGCGGACGTCGCCGAGCTGGACCGGGTGATCGGGGAGGCGCGGGAGCACCTGAGGCCGTGGATGGACTGGGTGGTCGGGCACCGGCTGGCCTCGACGGTCGATTTCCTCGCGCGCCGGGAGGCGGCCTGGGAGGCCGGCCGGGAGTTCACCTACGCGATCGTGCTGGACGGGGCGATCAGGGGCGCCTGTCAGCTGTTCCGGCGCGAGGACGGTCCGGCCGGCGGCCGTGAGGTGGGCTACTGGCTCCACCCGGCGGCGGTCGGCCGGGGCGTGGCGACCCGGTCCGCGCGGGCCCTGGTCGAGCAGGCCTTCCGGCTGCCGGGCGTCGACTTCGTCGAGATCGGCCATGACGCGGCCAACCGGGCCAGCGGCGCCGTCGCGGCCCGGCTCGGCTTCACCGAGCACCGGCGGAGCCCGACCGGGGCCGGTGAGCACCTGGTCTGGCGGCTGACCCGCCGCCAGGCGGAGTGGGCGAGAGGGGTGGCGCAGGAAGATCTTCGTCTCAGTGCCCCCGAAGTGAGGGGGTCTCACCGGCCGGAGCCGGAAGATCTTTCGTCTGCGTCGGATCCAGACCGGGATCAGTCGATGTGCGCGCGTACCGTCAGGCCGATGTAGAGGAGCAGCAGCGGGATCGCGAAGCCACCGTAGGCGGCGACCATGATCGACCCGCGGCCGCCGATGTCGACCCCGGTGAGCAGGGGCCGGATCCACAGGAAGAGCAGGGTGGCCAGGATCGGTAGGGCGGTCTGGGCCAGTGGGCGCCAGGCGAGCCGGCGCAGGGCGGCCGCGGGCGCCACCGTCGCGAACAGCAGCACGAAGAGGAAGAAGACCCCGAAGAACGCGAGCAGGAAGAGCCGTTCACCGCGTACCGTCCGGCCGGTGTCGGTGTACCGGGAGAGGTCGCCGAACCGTACCAGCGCGCCCGACTCCGGTGCGGACGGCGCCCAGAGGGCCTGGACCCGGTTCTCCGGGCGCGGCTCGTCACGGGTGTCGGCGCCCCAGGCGGTGACCCGGCGGCCGTCGGGGAGCAGGAGGTCCAGGTCGGCGTGGTAGTAGGAGACCCTGCCGTCGGAGTCCTCGATCTCCTCGACCTCCGCCGCCCCCATCACCGTCGCGGTGGCCACCGCAGCGCCCGCGGACTTGAGGGCGCGGACGGCCTCGCCGCCGTCCACCTCCTTCAGCACGCCCGGGAGCGTGGCCGCGAGTGGGAGCAGCAGGAAGACGGCGACCAGCCGCACCCGGACCCAGACGGGCCCGGCGAAGGCCGACAGCATCCGGGCACGCGGCGCGTCGGCGTCGGCGGCGTCTTTGGTCAACGAGACCCGGGGCCGGCGCCGCCTGCCCACCAGGGCGTGCGCCCAGAGCGCCGCCACCCGCAGCCAGAGCAGGCCCAGCCCGGTCAGGGCGAGCGTGTGCAGCCCCGGCGGCGGCCGCCGGATGCCGAAGCCCAGACCGAAACCCCACCAGAGCGCGACGGCCAGGGCCGCCCACGCGCCGACCGCGCTCACCCGCGCCACCCAGACCAGCACGCGTCCCACCGCCCCCCGGTTGATCATCCGGCCGGGATCCTCTCACACCCCGGTGGCGGCCCCGCCCGGACGGGTGGCGGCCCGGCCCGGACCGGCGGGGGCTCCGCTCCCCGCCGCCGGGGAGCGGAGCCCTGGACGGCGGCGCCGCCCGGTAGGCGATCCGGTCAGTATCAGTAGGTGATGATGCCCGGGTCGGAGAGGCCGGGGGCGCCGGTCTCGACGTGCCCGGCCAGGCGGCGGACGAAGTCGGCTGTCCCGGTGGCGGTGACGGTCACGTCGTACCAGTTGCGGCAGCCGCTCAGGTCGACGGTGTACCCGACGGTCGCGCCCTTGCGGACGGTGACGCTCTGCGGGCCGCCGCCGTAGGCGTTGGTGACGGTGAGGACGGCGTCCGCGGTGCCCGCGTTGGTGAGGGTGAGGTCGAGGTTGCCGGTGGTCGCGTTGTGGCGCGCGGTGACCTCGGGGCCGGCGGTCTTGCCGGGGTTGCGGAAGCGGCGCAGGAAGCCGTTGGGGCCGTGCACCGTCAGGTCGGTGACGCCCTTGGAGTAGGTGGTGTTCCAGGCGTCCGCGACGCTCTTGCCGGCCTCCGCCGTGTACGTCCACGGGCCGTCGGTGCGGTTCGGCGAGGTGACCAGGAACTGGGCGCCGGCCGCCGCGCCGCCGCTGAACGAGAGGCGGTACTTGCCGGTCGCGATGTCGGCCGAACCGTCCACGTAGGGCGCGTACTTGAGCGGCCGGGTGGGCTTGGCGCCGGCCTCCTGGCGCGGCATGGTGCCGGTGGCGGGCGGGGCGGGCACGTAGTCCGGGTGCCGGTTGCCGTCCTGCGGGCGGTAGGCCGTGGTGGACGGCAGCGCGGCCGGCGCCGGGTCGGCGGACGCGAAGTCGAAGGCGGCGGTCAGGTCACCGCAGATCGCGCGCCGCCAGGGCGAGATGTTGGGCTCCAGCACCCCGAACCGGCGCTCCATGAACCGGATGATCGAGGTGTGGTCGAAGGTCTCCGAGCAGCTGTAGCCGCCGGTGCTCCAGGGCGAGACGACCAGCATCGGCACCCGCTGGCCGAGGCCGTACGCGCCGGCCGCGTAGCCGACGCTGCCGCCGTGGTAGTCCGCGCCGGTGGCGACGGTCGACAGGCCCTGGGAGGCGGAGGACGGCGGGAACGGCGGCACGACGTGGTCGAAGAAGCCGTCGTTCTCGTCGTAGGTGATGAACAGCGCCGTGCGCGCCCACACCGCGGGGTTGGCGGTGAGCGCGTCCAGCACCTGGGAGACGTACCAGGCGCCGTAGTTCGCGGGCCAGTTGGGGTGCTCGGTGAACGCCTCGGGGGCGGCGATCCAGGAGATCTGCGGGAGGGTGCCGGCCTGTACGTCGCGCCGCAGGACGTCGAAGAGGCCGTCGCCCGCCTTGGCGTTGGTGCCGGTGCGGGCCTTGTCGTAGAGCGGGTTGCCCGGCTTGGCGTTGCGGTAGTTGTTGAAGTACAGCAGCGAGTTGTCGCCGTAGTTGCCGCGGTAGGCGTCGTTGATCCAGCCCCAGGAGCCGGCCGCGTCCAGGCCGTCGCCGATGTCCTGGTAGATCTTCCAGGAGACGCCGGCCTTCTCCAGCCGCTCCGGGTAGGTGGTCCAGGAGTAGCCGGCCTCCTGGTTGCCCAGCACCGGTCCGCCGCCGGTGCCGTCGTTGCCGGTGTAGCCCGTCCACATGTAGTAGCGGTTCGGGTCGGTGGAGCCGATGAACGAGCAGTGGTAGGCGTCGCAGATGGTGAACGCGTCGGCGAGCGCGTAGTGGAACGGGATGTCCTGCCGGGTCAGGTAGGCCATCGTGGTGGCCGTCTTGGCCGGGATCCACTGGTCGTACTTGCCGTTGTTGAAGGCCTTGTGGCCGCCGGCCCAGTCGTGGTTGAGGTCCTGGACGAACTGCATGCCCAGGTTGTTCACCTGGGGGCGGAACGGCAGCACCTCCTTCTTGGCGGAGTCCGTCTGGTACCAGACCGGCTTGCCGCTCGGGAGGGTCACCGGGCGGGGGTCGCCGAAGCCGCGGACGCCCTTCAGGGCGCCGAAGTAGTGGTCGAAGGAACGGTTCTCCTGCATCAGCACGACGATGTGGTCGACGTCCTGGATGGTCCCGGTGGTGCCCGCCGGGGCGATCGCGGCGGCTCGCGCGATGCTCTCCGACAGCGACGAGAACGCGGCCGTGGCGCCCGCGAGTTGGAGGAAACGGCGCCGGTTCAGCTCTGCCATGGGGGGAGACCTCTGCCTGTCGTCGGGGGGTGGAGGTTGGTGCCCCAAGAGGACAGCGGGTACGGGGTACCGGCGGGCCGACCACTGGTGTCCGGTTGCTGTACGTCAGACGAACGCCTTGAGTTGTATGAACATGCGGTCCCCGGGGCCCGCTCCCGCACGGCCGTCGCGCGGCCGTGCGGGAGCGGGCACGTTGCCCTGTCCGGACACCGTCAAGTCACTGTGACGTCAGGTCACCCCGGCGTCAAGGCACTGTGCGTGAGGGCGTCGGGCCGGCAGGTCACTCGGCGGTCAGCCGCGGCGTGCGGGTCGGCTCGGTGCGCCGGTCGCCGGTCGCCTCGAAGGCGGCGGCGAGGGCGAGCAGGGCGTTGTCGTCGTAGGCGCGGCCCGCGAAGGTCAGCCCGATCGGCATGCCGATGTCGGTCATGGTGCCCATCGGCACGGTGACCGTCGGGATGCCGAGGTGGCGGGGCACCAGGTTGCCGTTGGCGACCCAGACGCCGTTGCGCCAGCCGAGGTCGGCGGAGGCCTCGTCCACGTCCATGTCGGCGGGGCCCACGTCGGCGACCGCCGGGAACACCACGGCGTCCAGGCCGAGCTCCTCCATCCACTCCTCCAGGTCGACCCGGCGGGTCTCCTCCAGGCCGCGCAGGCCCTCCTCCAGGTGCGGCATGTCGGTGAAGGAGGCGTACGGGCGCTCGCGCACCAGCTTCGGGTAGTCGGTGACGGTGTCGTCGAAACCCTCGTAGCGGTCGGGGAGTTCGCCCGGGTGCTTGGGGAAGATGAGCTCGCCGTCGACCTGCGCCAGGGTGGCGAGCGCGGGGTCGCCGTTGGCGCCCAGGAAGTCGTCCCAGGCCCAGGCGGACAGGTCCTCGATCTCGACCTTCAGGAAGTCGGCGCCGACCAGGCCGCGGGTGGACAGCGAGGGGGCGCCGGGGCGGTCGGCCTCGTAGTTGGACACGACCGGGAAGTCGACCTCGACCACCTCGGCGCCGGCGGCCTCCAGGTCGCGGCGGGCCTCCTCCCAGCGGGCGAGCACCGAGGGGCGGGTGTCGATCCGCTGCCCGGTCTGGCCGCCGATGCCGCCCTCGGGGTTGGTCCCGGCCTCGGGGTCGGCGTTGATGTACATCTTCGGGACGCCGACCCGCTTGCCGGCGAGCGCGGCGCGGGCCGCGGCCGCGTCGGCGGGCGCGAGCGCGGGGTAGGAGGCGGGGCGCACCCGGGACGGCGCGGGCAGCGGGATCCACGGCTGGGCGCGCCACAGGTCGCCGCGCGTCTCCGGGTCGTCGGCGACGATCACGTCGAGCAGTTCGAACAGGTCGGCCATGGTGCGGGTGTGCGGCACCACGACGTCCATGGTCGGCACCAGCGGCCAGTTGCCGCGCACCGAGATCACGCCGCGGCTGGGGGTGTAGGCGCACAGCGCGTTGTAGGACGCGGGCGCGCGGCCCGAGGACCAGGTCTCCTCGCCGAGGCCGAAGGCGCCGAACGAGGCCGCGGTCGCGGTGCCCGAGCCGTTGGACGAGCCGGAGCCGAAGGCGCTGGTCAGCCAGTCGGCGCTGTACGGGCTCTCGGCGCGGCCGTAGACGCCGCGCTGCATGCCGCCGTTGGCCATCGGGGGCATGTTGGTCAGACCGATCAGGACGGCCCCGCCCGCGCGCAGCCGCTCGATGGCGAAGGCGTCGCGCTGGGCGACCAGGTGCTGGAAGGCCGGCGAGCCGGAGGCCGCGGTCAGTCCCTTGGCGAGGTAGCTGTTCTTCGCGGTGTACGGGATGCCGTCCAGCGGGCCGAGCGTCTCGCCGCGGGCGCGGCGGGCGTCGGAGGCCGCCGCCTCGGCGCGGGCGTCCGGGTTCATCACGACCATCGCGTTGAGCGCGGTGGCCGTGCCGGGCCGGTCGTAGGCGTCGATCCGCGCGAGGTAGGCGTCGAGCAGGGCGACCGAGGTGGTCTCGCCCTTCTCCAGCGCCGCGCGCAGGTCCGCGATACAGGTCTCCACAACGTCGAATCCGCGCGTCATGCGGGTCTCTCCTGGGTGGTCGGGTGGGGCAGCGGGCCGGCGGTGTCGACTCCGGTCGCGCTGATTAGATTTTCAGTCTAGATTATGGATCTAGAGCCGTGGAATCGAGATGGGGGCATGACGATGCCGGAGACCGAACCCGGGACCGCGGGCGGAACCGAGGGCGAGACCGGGCCCGAGTCCGGCCGGCCGCGGCGCCTGCCCCGGGCGGGGACCGACCGGAGGCGGCAGCCCAGCGGCGACGAGGCGCGCGGACGGGCGATGCTGGCCGCGATCGCCGCCATCGCCGAGAAGGGCACCGCGGCGGTCCGGATGTCGGACATCGCCGAGCGGGCCGGCATGAGCACCGGCCACATCCTCTACCACTTCGGCAAGAAGGACCGGCTGCTGCTCGAAGTCCTCGCCTGGAGCGAGGAGGACCTCGGGAACCGCTTCCGGCAGGCCGTCGACGGGGCCGCGTCCGCCACCGAGAAGCTGGAGCTCTTCGTCCGCTGCTACCTGCCCCGCCACCCGGGCGACGAACGCTACGCGCTGTGGACGCAGGTCCTGGCCCAGCGGCAGGACGACGCCGGCCGGCAGCTGCTCAACGCGCTGTCGGACGTCTGGGAGGACCGCCTGGAGGCCATCGTGCGGGAGGGCCGGGCCGCGGGGGAGTTCGCCGAGGTGGACCCGACCGAGTTCGCCGTCCGAGGCGTGGCCATGCTCAACGGACTCTCCGGGGACGTGATGTTCGGGCGGTCGCGCTGGCAGCACTCCTCGGCGCACGCGTTCGCGCTGGCCGCCCTCGAACGCGAACTCCTGGGGTGACCTCCGTCCCGCCGGGATGACCTCTTTCGTGCATCCGGGAATCCACCGGAGTGGCCGGTCCGGCTCGTAGCTTCGTTCGCGTCCGAGTCCCGTCCGCGTTCCCGTCCGACCGTCCCGTCCCCGGCGCCCCGAACGAAGCACATGATGACGAAGCCACAGCACACCGACCCGGCCGGGACGAGCCCCCGGCCGCACTACCGGACGATCGCCGTCCACCTGGTCCGGGGACTCCCGCCGGGCGTCTCCGCCGACCGGCTCCCGCCCGCGTGGAAGATCGCCCGCTGGTACCAGATCCCGCTCTCCATGGCGCAGTTCGTCCGCCGCGCCGCCACCACCCGGCTGCGCCCGCCGCTGCAGCTGCTCCCCGGCGACCCCGGGTGCCCGGCCTGGGCCAGGGTGGCGGCGGATCTGCGCGACGGCATCCGGGAGGGCCGGCTGAGCGGACGGCTGCCGGGGCGCAAGGCCCTCGCGGCCGCCTACGGGGTCGGGACCGACACGGTGGGCAAGGCGCTGGAGATGCTCGCCGAGGAGCACCTGGTCGAGGCCCGGCAGGGGCAGCAGGGCACCTTCGTCTCCCGGGACCCTGGCGTGCGCGCGGAGGCCGAAGCGGCCGCCCGGGCGTGGGACGGAGAGCGTCCGTGAGCAGCAGAGGAGTGACCGTGTCCGCCGTACCGATCCCGCCCGCGAAGCATCCCGCGGGCCTTCCCGCGGACCTTCCCGTGGACTGGTCCGCCGACGAGGCCGTCCTCCGCCGGGTCCTGGCCGCCCTGCGCTCCGCCGAGGCCCAGGAGGGCCCCGGCGGACCAGGGGTTTCGCACGGGCCCGAGATCGGGCCGCGGGCCGGGGGCTAGACCGGCGGCTCCGGGTCGTACTGGATGCCGTACCGGACCTGGCGCGCGCGCTCGACGGTGTGGAGCTTCGCCACCAGGTGCAGGGCCATGTCGATGCCGGCGGAGACGCCCGCCGAGGTGACGAGGTCGCCGTCGTCGATGAACCGGGCCTCCCGGTCGACCCGGGCGGTGGGCTCCAGCTCGGCGAGCAGGTCGAGCGAGGTGCGGTGGGTGGTGACGGGGCGTCCGCGCAGCAGGCCGGCCTTGGCCAGCACCAGGGCGCCGGTGCAGACGCTGGTGGTCAGCGTCGCCTCCTTGGAGAGTCGGCGCACCCAGTCGAGGTGGTCCTCGTCCGCCAGCAGCGGCCGGGTGCCCTGCCCGCCCGGGTGCAGGATGACGTCGGCGGTCGGGGCGGCGTCCCGAGCGTACTGGGGGACGATCGTCAGGCCCTTGGCGCAGGGGGTGGGAGCCCCGTCCCGGGAGACGGAGTGGAGGTCCCAGCCGTCCTCGGGGTACCTGCTCGTCCAGTGGGAGAGCACCTCCCACGGTCCGATGGCGTCCAGTTCCCCGACGTTCGGGAACAGAATGAGTGCGATCCGGCGGCGTGTTCCATCGCTCATGGGGGTCATGAAAGCAGAGATGCCGAACCACCGCCACCGATTCCGGGAACCTTCGCCGACCTCCTGTGATGCGCGATGCGTATGCCTAACACCCTTGTCCTGCAAGGTCTCTGATCCTGAGACAGATCATTGACGCTGGTATAGACCTGTGCCTAGATTGTGCGCTGCCCGGTCCCGTGGCGACCGCATGCTCCCCAACCGAGCGGTCTCCCCTCGGCATGTCGTCGTCCACGCAGGCGCTGCTGGATTCCCTCCCGCGCCTTTCGCTCTCCTTTTCCCCACGGAGGATGGTTTTCAGGTGGCCAGCCAGGAAGAAGTTCGCCGACTGCCCTTCTCCGCGCCCGGCGGGAGCGCCCCGCTCACCTGGGGTCAGCTGGCCATCTGGAAGACGATCGCCTGGATGGGCGACGAGGCGCACTACTTCAATGTGCGCCGGCTGATCGAGCTGCCGGCGGGCACCACGGTCGACCGGGCGGTGCGGGCGATCGGCGAACTCGTCGTCCGGCACGAGGCCCTGCGCACCGAGTGGGCGTCCTACGGGACGGAGCCCCGGCAGACGGTGCGCGCCGAGGGCACCGTCGAGGTGCTGGTCGTGCCGGTGCCCGAGGGCGAGGACGTCCGCGCGGCCGCCGAGGCCCGCACCGTCGCCCAGGCGGGGGAGCCGCTGCCCGGCGCCGACGGGATGCCCGGCCGGTTCACCGTCTTCAGTCGCGGCGCCGAGGCGCTCTGGGTCGGCGTGGTGGTCACCCACCAGGCCGTGGACGGCTGGTCGATGCGGGTGGTGGACCGCGAACTGCGCTCCCTCACCGCCGGGGAGGAGCTCTCCGCCGACCCCTGGCAGCCGCGCGCCCAGGCCGCCCTGGAGGCCGCGCCCGGCGGGCTCGCCCGCAGCAAGGGGGCGCTGCGCTACTGGGAGCGGACCCTGGAGAAGGCGCCCCCGGTGATGTTCGGGCCCTCCCCGGAAGCCCCCGAGGACCCCGAGCGCTTCGTCCGGCTGGGCATGGACTCGCCGGCCCTCGCGCTCGCCGCCACCGCGCTGGCCGACCACTGCGGGACGTCCGTCTCCACCGTGCTGCTCGCCGCGACCGCCGCGGTCGTCGGCCGGTTCGCCGGACAGGACACCGCGGTCCTCCAGCTGATCGCCTTCAACCGGGTCGACCCGCGCACCGACGACCTGGTGGGCTCGATGACCGAGAACGCGCTGTTCACCGTCGACGTGGCCGGAGCCGACTTCCCCGAGCTGGTCCGCGCCACCCACGAACGCGCCGTCGTCGCCTACGGCAACGCCCGCTACCACCCCGTCGAGCTCGACCGGGTCCTCGACGGGCTCGCCGAGGCCCGCGGCGCCCGCGCCGACCTCGGCAGCTTTTTCAACGACGCGCGGCTCCAGGACCGCTGGCCCGACACCCTGGGCGAGCTGCCGACCGAGGCCGGGGCCGTCGAACGGCTGCGGGCCCGCACCCGGCTGCACGTCGAGGGCACCTGGGCGGCCCAGGACGCGACCTTCTTCGCGCACAGCACCTACTCGCCCGACTCGTGCCGCTTCTTCGTGATGGCGGACACCCTGCTGCTGCCCCGGCCCGCCATCGAGCAGTGCCTGTACGAGACCGAACGGGTGGTCCTGGACAGCGCGCTGGAGCTCGCGGCCGCCGCGGCGGCGCAGGCCCAGGAGCCGACCGAGGAGCAGGCATGAGCGGCACGGCGGCGACGACCGGCGCGCTC
>NZ_JBFBDO010000120.1:11018-23951 GCF_040683335.1 Kitasatospora sp. NPDC093806 | reverse complement strand
AGCTCCGCACACACCTCCTCGTATGCCCGGGCGAACACTGGGAAGGCGCTCAACTCCCGGCCCATCCCCGGCCACTGCGAACCCTGACCCGAGAAGACCAGACCGAGACGCCCGGTGCTCGGCGACGAAACCGCGACCGACCCCGAGACCAGCTCGCCAAGACGGGACAGCAGCTCCTCACGATCGGCCGCCACCACCGCCGCCCGGTGGTCGAACGCCGAACGCGAGGTCGCCAGCGAGAACGCCACGTCCAACGCCCGCGCCTCACCCCCGCGCACCCGCTCCAGCAGAGCCGCGGCCTGGTCCCGCACCGCCTCGACGGACTTGCCCGACAGCACCACCGGCACCGCGGGAAGCGCGACCGTGGCCTCGCCGACGGCCTCGTCGGCGGGCACCGGCGCCTGCTCCAGGATCACGTGCGCGTTGGTCCCGCTCACACCGAACGACGACACACCCGCCCGCCGGACGCGGTCCGCCTGCGGCCACGCCCGACCCTCGGTCAGCAGCTCGACGGTGCCGGCCGACCAGTCGACCTCCTTCGACGGCTCGTCCACGTGCAGGGTCTGCGGAAGGGCGCCCTCCCGCATCGCCATCACCATCTTGATCACACCCGCCACACCGGCAGCCGCCTGGGTGTGACCGATGTTGGACTTCAACGACCCCAGCCACAGCGGACGTTCGGCGTCCCGGCCCTGCCCGTACGTCTCCAGCAGCGCCTGCGCCTCGATCGGGTCACCCAGCCTGGTCCCCGTCCCGTGGCCCTCGACCGCGTCGACGTCCCCGGCCGACAGCCGCGCGTTGGCCAGCGCCTGCCGGATCACCCGCTGCTGCGACGGACCGTTCGGCGCGGTCAGACCGTTCGACGCGCCGTCCTGGTTGACCGCCGAACCACGCACCACCGCCAGGACGTCGTGACCGTTCGCCACCGCGTCGGACAGCCGCTCCACAAGCAGCATACCGACGCCCTCGCCCCAGCCGGTGCCGTCCGCCGCGTCCGCGAAGGCCTTGCACCGGCCGTTGCCCGCCATGCCGCGCTGCCGGGAGAAGCCCACGAACAGGGCGGGGGTGGACATCACCGACACGCCGCCGGCGAGGGCGAGGTCGCACTCACCGGCGCGCAGCGCCTGGACGGCGAGGTGCAGGGCGACCAGCGAGGACGAGCAGGCCGTGTCGACCGTCACCGCCGGGCCCTCCAGGCCCAGCACGTACGACACCCGGCCCGACATCACGCTCGCGGCCGTGCCGGTGATCAGGTAGTTCTGGGCCTCCTCGATCGCGTCGACCAGCACCATGCTGTAGTCCTGGCCGTTGGTGCCCGTGAACACCCCGGTCCGGCTGCCGCCGAGCGCCGTCGGGTCGATGCCGGCCCGTTCGAAGGCCTCCCAGGAGGCCTCCAGCAGCAGCCGCTGCTGCGGGTCCATCGCCGCCGCCTCACGCGGCGAGATCCCGAAGAACCCGGGGTCAAAATCCCCGATGTCGTAGAGGAAGCCGCCCTCGCGGACGTAGAACTTGCCCTCGGCCTCCGGGTCGGGGTCGTAGAGGCCGTCAACGTCCCAGCCGCGGTCGGCCGGGAGCTCCGACATGGCGTCCGTGCCGTCGGCGACCAGCCGCCACAGGTCCTCGGGCGAGCGCACGCCGCCCGGGTAGCGGCAGGACATGCCCACGATCGCGATCGGCTCGTGGGCGCCGTCCTCCAACTCGCGCACCTTCAGCCGGGTCTCCTCCAGCTCGGTGCTGACCCGCTTCAGGAAGTAGCGGAGCTTCTCTTCGTTTCCCATGGGGGACTTCTCCATCATCTGTACTGGCAGGGAGCGGGGTGGGACGGGGTTCAGGAGATCCCGAACCGCTCGCCGATGAGGTCGAACAGGTCGTCGTCATCGGTGGCCGACTCGAACCGGTCGGCGGCGGAGTCCTCTCCGTCCCCGTTTCCTGCTTCACGCAGCTTCACCAGGAGGGCCTGCAGCCGCTCCTCGACCTTCTTGCCGTCGAACTCGGCGGCCAACAGCGCGCTGAGGGCCGAGTCGGCCTCGTCCAGCCGGGCCAGGACCGCCGAGTCCGCGCTCTCCTCCGTCGCGAACAGGCGGGAGCGGAGGTGGCCGGCGAGGACCGCCGGATTGGGGTGGTCGAAGACCAGCGTCGCGGGCAGTTGCACACCCGTCGCGGCGCTCAGCTGGTTGCGCAGCTGGACCGCGGTCAGCGAGTCGAAGCCCATGTCCTTGAACGCGACCCGTTCCTCGACGGCGTCTCCCGAGGCGTGCCCCAGGACCTCGGCGACCTGGGCCCGGACGACGTCCAGGAGGGCCGCCGCCCGGTCGGCCGCCGGCAGCGCCGCCAGCCGCTGGGCGAGCGGCTGGTCGCCGCCGGTGCCGCCCGTCCCCGCCGCGCCCGCGCCGGTGCCGGCGCCCGCGAGCCGCCGGACCTCGGGCAGTTCCTCGACCAGCCGGCTGGGGCGGGCCGAGGTGAACCGGGGCAGGAACCGCTCCCAGTCGATGTCCGCGACCGTCACCGTGGCCTCGCCGTGCTCCACGGCCCCTTCCAGGGCGGCGATCGCCAGCGCCGGCTCCATCGCCGACATGCCGTGGCGCCGCAGGTGGCGCTGCATCTCCTCGCTCGCGGTCAGACCGTCGCTGCCCCAGTTGCCCCAGGCGACGGAGGTGGCGGGCAGGCCCTGGTCCCGGCGCTGTTCGGCGAGGGCGTCCAGGTAGGCGTTCGCCGCCGCGTAGTTGGCCTGGCCGGACGAGGCGACGGTGCCGCCGAGCGAGGAGAACAGCACGAACACGGACGGCTCCAGGTGCCGGGTGAGCTCGTCCAGGTTCCGCGCGCCGATCGCCTTCGGCGCCAGGACCCGGCCGAACCGCTCGGCGGTCAGGCCGTCGAGGATGCCGTCGTCCAGTACGGCGGCCGTGTGCACGACCGCGGTCAGCGGGTGCTCGGCGGGGATCCGCTCCTCCAGGACCAGTCGCAGTGCCTCGCGGTCGGCGACGTCGCAGGCGGCGAACGTGACCCGGGCGCCCAGGGCGGTCAGGTCGGCCGTGAGCTCGGCGGCCCCCGGCGCGTCGGCGCCCCGGCGGCTGAGCAGCAGCAGGTGCTCGGCTCCCCGGGCGGCCGCCCAGCGGGCGACCCGCTCCCCGGCGCCGCCGGCGCCGCCGGTGATCAGGACCGTCCCGCGCGGCTCCCACCGCGCGGCGGGCTCGTCCCGGCGCTGCGGCGTCCGGACGAGGCGGCGGGCGAAGGCCCCGGCCGGCCGCACGGCCACCTGGTCCTCGCCGCCCGGGGCGGCCAGGACGGCGGTGAACGCCGCCAGTTCGCGGTCCCCGGCGCCCTCCGGCAGGTCGATCAGACCGCCCCAGCGGTCCGGGTGCTCCAGTGCCGCGACCCGTCCCATGCCCCACACCTGGGCCTGGGCTGCGCTGCGCAGCCGGTCGGCGGCGCCCACCCCGACCGCTCCGCGGGTGGCCACCCACAGGGGGGCGGAGACGCCGAGGTCGCCGAGCGCCTGGACGGTCGCGACGGTGGCGAGCAGGCCCGCGGGCAGCCGCTCGTCGGCCCCGGCGGGTCGCTCGTCGGCGCCGAGGAAGGACAGCACCCCGTCGAGGTCCGCGACCCCGACCCCGACCCCGTCTCCGGCCCCGTCCCCGGCCCCGGCCCCGTCGGCGGCGCCGATCGAGGCCAGTTCCGCGGCCAGGGCCTCCCGGGTCGTGGTGGCGGGGTCGACCGCGATCACCTCGGTCTGCGCGCCGGCGGCACGCAGGGCCCCGGCCCACGGGTCCGCCCAGGTGGTGCCGGCGGGTACCAGCACCAGCCAGCGGCCGGACGGGCCGGACGGCGCGGCGCCGCCCCGGGCGTCCAGGGGCCGCCAGTCGATCCGGTAGCGCCACGAGTCCACGGCGGCGTTCTCCCGCTGGCGGCGGCGCAGCGCCGACAGGGCGGGGGCGACGTCCGCGAGGGACTTCCGTTGCTCGCCCTCCAGGTTCAGCGCGGCGGCGAGCGAGGTCAGGTCGGCGGCCTCGACCGCGCTCCAGAACTCCGTGTCGATGCCGTCGGCCGCACCGGTGGCGCGGGTCTCCTCGGCGGGCGCCGTCGGCTCCAGCCAGTAGCGATCGCGCTGGAAGGCGTAGGTCGGCAGGTCCGTCGTGCGGGCACCGGTCCCGGCGAACGCCGGCCGCCAGTCGACGGCCAGGCCCTGGGTGTGCGCGTCGGCCAGGGCGTCCAGCACGCGGCGCGGGCCGCCGTCGTCCCGGCGCAGCGTCGCGACGACCCGCACCCCGGCCTCGCCGACCGGGTGGGACGCGGCGTTGTCGTGGATCGAGAAGGCCAGCAGGGGGTGCGGGTTGACCTCGACGAACGCGCCGTGGTGGGAGTCCAGCAACGCCGCCACGGCCTGCTGGAACGCGACCGGCATGCGCATGTTCCGGTACCAGTACTCGGTGTCCAGACCGCTCGTGTCGAACAGGCCGCCGGTCACCGTGGAGTAGAACGGGATGTCCGAGCTGCGCGGCTCGACCGGGGCCAGCGCCGCGAGCAGCTGCTCGCGCAGGCCGTCGACCTGCGGCGAGTGGCCGGCGGTGTCGACGCCCGGGATCCACCGGGCCGTCACCTCGTCGGCGAGCAGTTCGGCGAGGACCTCGCCGAGCGTCTCGGGGTCACCGGACAGCGCCACCGAGTTCGGGCTGTTCACGGCGGCCACGCCGATCCGGTCGGCGCGGTCGCCGATCCTCGCCTCGGCCTGCTCCGCGGGCAGGGTCACCGACAGCATGGCGCCCCGGCCGACCAGGCCCAGCCAGGCCTTGCTGCGCAGGGCCACCACCCGGGCGCCGTCCCGCAGGGACAGGCCCCCCGCGACGACGGCGGCGGCCACCTCGCCCTGCGAGTGCCCCACCACGGCGGCGGGTTCGACGCCGTGGGAGCGCCACACCGCGGCCAGCGAGACCATCATGGTGAACAGGGCGGGCTGGAGGACGTCGACCCGGCTGATCGGCGGCGCGCCGGGAACGTCCCGGAGGACGTCGAGGACCGACCAGTCGACGAACTCGGACAGGGCCTCGTCGCAGGCGAGCACGCTCTCGCGGAACGCCGGGGAGGAGTCCAGCAGACCGGCCGCCATGCCGGCCCACTGGGAGCCCTGTCCGGGGAAGACGAAGACGGGACGGCCGGCGGCGCCGGCCTGCGCCTTGGTGACGTTCGCGGCGTTCCGGCCGGCGACGAGGGCGTCCAGCCCCTCCCGGAACTCGTCGAGCCCGCCGCCGAGCACGACGGCCCGGTGGTCGAACAGCGAGCGCGCGGCGACCAGCGTGTGGCCGATGTCGGCGGGACGGGCGTCCGGGTGGGCGTCGAGGTGCTTCCCGAGCTCGGCCGCCTGCCGGCGCAGGGCCGCGTCGCTCTTCGCGGACAGCACCCAGGGGAGCCGGGCGGCCTCCTCGCCGGGGGCCTCCTGGTCCCCGGGCTCGGACGGCCCGGCCAGCTCGGACGGCGCGGACGGCCCGGACGGCTCGGACGACTCGGACGGCGCGGACGGCGCGGACGGCTCGGCCACCGGGGCCGTCTCCTCGACGACCACGCCCTCCAGGATGACGTGGGCGTTGGTCCCGCTCACGCCGAACGCGGACACACCCGCGCGGCGCGGGCGCTCGTCCGCGGGCCACGGCCGGTCCTCGGTCAGCAGCTCCACCGCACCCGCCGACCAGTCCACGTCCGGCGTCGGCGCGTCGATGTGCAGGGACATCGGCATCGTGCCGTGCCGCATCGCCATCACCATCTTGATCACGCCGGCCACGCCGGCAGCCGCCTGGGTGTGGCCGAGGTTCGACTTCAACGAGCCCAGCCACAGCGGCTGTTCGGCGTCCCGGTCCCGGCCGTAGGTGGCCAGCACGGCCTGGGCCTCGATCGGGTCGCCCAGCCGGGTGCCGGTCCCGTGCGCCTCGACGACGTCGACGTCCGCGGTGGTCAGCCCGGCGTTGGTCAGCGCCTGGCGGATCACCCGCTGCTGGGACGGGCCGTTCGGCGCCGTCAGGCCGTTGGAGGCGCCGTCCTGGTTCACGGCGGAGCCGCGGACCACCGCGAGGATGTTCCGGCCGTTGCGCCGCGCGTCGGACAGCCGCTCCAGGAGCAGCACGCCGGCGCCCTCGCTCATGCCCGCGCCGTCGGCGGCGGCGGCGAACGCCTTGGACCGGCCGTCCCGCGCCAGCCCCTGCTGCCGGGAGAAGGCCACGAACAGCGCGGGGGTCGCCATCACGGTGGCACCGCCGGCCACCGCGAGCTCGCACTCGCCCGACCGCAGCGCCTGGCAGGCCATGTGCAGCGCCACCAGCGAGGAGGAGCAGGCCGTGTCGATCGACACGGACGGTCCCTCCAGCCCGAAGGTGTAGGCGATCCGGCCGGAGAGCACGCTGGCGGAGCCGCCCGTCAGGACGTAGTTCTCCGACTCCTCCCAGGCCTTCGCCTGGACCATGGTGTAGTCCTGGCCGTTGGTGCCGACGAAGACGCCGGTCTGGCTGCCGTGCAGGCTGTGCGGGTCGATGCCGGCCCGCTCGAAGACCTCCCACGAGGTCTCCAGCAGCAGCCGCTGCTGCGGGTCCATCGCCCGCGCCTCACGGGGGGCGATGCCGAAGAACGCCGGGTCGAACTCGCCCGCGTCGTACAGGAAGCCGCCCTCGACGGAGTACAGCTTCCCGACCGCGTCCGGGTCCTCGTCGTACAGGCTCTCGACGTCCCAGCCCCGGTCGGTGGGCAGGCCGGAGACCGCGTCGACGTGACCGGCCACCAGGCGCCACAGGTCCTCGGGGGAACGCACCCCACCGGGGAAGCGGCAGCTCATCCCGACGATCGCGATCGGCTCGTCGTCCACCGCCGCCACGCGCACGACGGGCGCCCCGGCGGCCGCCTCCTGCTCGCCGACCAGTTCCCGGCGCAGGTGCTCGGCCAGCACGTCGGCGGTCGGGTAGTCGAAGGCCGTGGTGGGCGACAGGCGCAGCCCGGTCTCGGCGTTGAGACGGTTGCGGAGTTCGACGGCGGTGACCGAGTCGAAGCCGAGGTCCCGGAAGGCCCGCCGCTCCTCGATCGCCTGCGCCGACCCGTGCCGGAGCACCACGGCGACGTGCGCCCGGACCAGCTCCAGCAGGTGGCGCTTCTGGTCGGCCGCGTTCATCGTCAGCAGCCGCCGGACCAGGGGCGCGGGGGCCGCGCCGGTCTCGGTGCCGGCCGGTTCGGCCTGCTGGGCCGCGAGGGCCTCCTTCACCTCGGGCAGGTCGCCGAGGAAGGCGCTCCCCCGGTTCGCGGTGAAGGCCACGGTGAACCGCGGCCAGTCGACGTCCGCGACCGCGGTGCAGGTGTCGTCGGCCGCCAGCGTCCGCCGGAGGGCGGCCAGGGCCGTGTCCGGGTCCATCACCGGCACGCCGTGCCGTCGGGCCACCTCGCCGATCTCCGGATCGTCCGCCGCGCCCGCCCCGCCCCAGACGCCCCAGGCGACCGAGGTCGCCGCCACGCCGCGGTCCCGGCGGCGCTGCGCGAGCGCGTCCAGGTAGGCCGTCGCCGCGGCGTAGGCGGACCGGCCGCGGCTGCCCCAGGTCCCGGCGTTCGAGGAAAAGAGGACGAACGCCTCCAGTTCGGCGTCGTGCAGCAGCGCGTCCAGGTTCACCGCACCCGCAATCTTCGCGGGCGCGGTGGCGACCAGGTCCGCCGGGGAGCTGTCGGCCATCAGGGCCGACCCGCCGCTCCCGGCGGTGTGGAAGACGGCGGTGAGCGGGTGCTCGGCGGGGACGGTGCCGAGGACGGCGGCGAGCGCGTCGCGGTCGGCGACGTCGCAGGCCGCGATGGTCACCTCGGCGCCCAGCGCGGACAGCTCCGCGGCCAGGTCGTCGGCGCCCGGCGCCTGCGAACCGCGGCGGCTGACCAGCAGCAGGTGCTCGGCACCCTGACCCGCCAGCCAGCGCGCCACATGACCGCCCAGCGCACCCGTACCGCCCGTCACCAGCACCGTCCCCGACGGCCGCCACTCCCGCACGGCCCCCGCCCCGCCGGCCACCGCACGCGTCAGCCGACGGCCGAACACCCCCGATGCCCGGAGCGCCACCTGGTCCTCGACCCCGGGCCCGGCGAGCACGGCGGACAGCCGGCCCAGCACCGCCGCGTCAAGCTCCTCCGGCAGGTCGACCAGTCCACCCCACAGCTCCGGGTGCTCCAACGCCGCCACCCGGCCCAGACCCCACACCTGCGCCTGCACCGGGCTCAGCACCCGGTCCCCCACGCCCACCGACACCGCACCACGCGTCACGGCCCACACCGGAGCCGCCACACCCGCGTCGCCCAGTGCCTGCACCAACAGCAGCGTCCCCGCCACCCCGGCGGCCAGCTGACCGTCAGCGGCGGCCCGCTCGTCCAACGCCAGCAACGACAGCACACCGGCCGCCTCACCGATACCGGCCAGCCGCTCGGCCAGCCGCGCACGGTCGGTGCCGAGGGCGTCCACCTCGACGACCCGGGCGGGGTCCGCCAGCCCCAGCGACTTCGCCAAGGCGTCGGCCCATGCGGCGTCCGCGTCCGCGAGGCCGCTCGGGACGACGAGGAGCCAGTCGCCGGACAGCGGTGCCGGAGCAGATACCGCGCGCTGCGGCAACGGGCGCCACGAGACCCCGTAGCGCCAGGAGTCGGCGACGGAGTTCTCGTGCCGACGCCGACGGTAGGTCGACAGCACCGGCAGGACTTCCCGCAGCGACTCGTCCAGCCCGTCACCCGCCTGGAGCGCGGCGATCAGGGCCGCCAGGTCCTCGCTCTCGACGGCCTGCCAGAACTCTTCGTCGGCGGGGTCGACGGGCGCGGCGTCCGCACGCAGGGGCACGTCCAGCCAGAAGCGGTCGTGCTGGAAGGCGTAGGTGGGCAGGTCGACGCGGCGGGCACCCGTGCCCTCGAACAGGGCCGGCCAGGTGACGGGGGCGCCGTGGACGAAGGCCTGCCCGAGGGACGCCGTCAGGCGGGCGAGGCCGCCCTCACCACGGCGCAAGGTGCCCACGGCGGCGGCCTGGACGTCGGGGCCGTGCTCGCCGATGACCTCCTCGATCGCCGGGACGAGCACCGGGTGGGAGCTCACCTCGACGAACAGGCCGTGACCGGCGGCGAGGAGTCCTTCGACGCCGTCGCGGAACTCCACGGTCTGGCGCAGGTTCGTGTACCAGTACCCGGCGTCGAGGGCGGAGGTGTCCAGGAAACCGCCCGTGACGGTCGACCAGAACGGGACGGTGCCCGTCAGCGGCGTGATGCCGGCCAGATCGTGGGCCAGGCCCTCGCGCAGGACCTCCACCATCGAGGAGTGCGAGGCGTAGTCCACCGGAATGCGCCGGACCCGGACCTCACGCTCCTCGCACCAGACAGTGAACGCCTCCAGCAGCTCCGCCGGACCCGACACGACGGTCGAGGCCGCGCCGTTCACCGCAGCGACGGAGACGCCCTCACCGGCCCACTCCAGGAGCAGGTCCCGCACCCCGTCCACGGAGACCGCGACGGACACCATCCCGCCCGAACCGGCGAGTTCACGCCCGATCGCCCGCGACCGCAGGACCACCACCCGGGCGCCGTCCTCCAAGGACAGACCGCCCGCGACAACGGCAGCCGCGATCTCACCCTGCGAATGCCCCAGCACGGCGGCCGGCTCGACGCCGAACGAGCGCCACACCTCGGCCAGGGAGACCATCACCGCCCACAGCACCGGCTGCACGACGTCGACCCGGCCCAGCCACGCCTCATCCTCGGAGCGCAGGACCTCGGTCAGCGACCAGTCCACCAGGCCACTCAGCGCCCGCTCGCACTCCGCCATCCGCGACGCGAACACCGAAGAAGCGTCCAGCAGTTCGGCCGCCATCCCCAGCCACTGCGACCCCTGCCCCGGGAACACGAACACCGCACCCTCAGCGGCACCGGTGGCAAGACCGCTCGACAGGACCCCGTTCGAAGTCAACTCGCCGAGACCGGAGATGAGTTCATCACGGTCACCGGCCACGACGACGGCCCGGCGGTCGAACACCGAGCGCGACGTCGCCAGCGAGAACCCGGCGCCCAGGAGGTCGAGTTCGGGATCCGCTCCGAGCCGCTCCAGCAGCGCGGCCGCCTGGCCGCGCAGCGCCTCCACGGACTTGCCCGACAGCACCACCGGCACCGCCGGAAGCGTGGCCACGGCTTCCTCGACGGCCGGTGCGGCCGCCTCCGGCTGCTCCAGGATCACGTGCGCGTTCGTCCCGCTCACGCCGAACGACGACACGCCCGCCCGCCGGACGCGGTCGACCTCGGGCCAGGCCCGCTCCTCCGTCAGCAGTTCGACGGCGCCGGCCGACCAGTCGACCTCCTTCGACGGCTCGTCCACGTGCAGGGTGCGCGGCAGCACGCCCTCCCGCATCGCCATCACCATCTTGATCACACCGGCCACACCCGCAGCCGCCTGCGCGTGGCCGATGTTCGACTTCAACGAGCCCAGCCACAGCGGACGTTCGGCGTCCCGGCCCTGCCCGTACGTCTCCAGCAGTGCCTGCGCCTCGATCGGGTCACCCAGCCGGGTGCCGGTGCCGTGCGCCTCCACCGCGTCCACATCCGTCACGGACAGCCCGGCGTTGGCCAGCGCCTGCCGGATCACCCGCTGCTGCGAGGGACCGTTCGGGGCGGTCAGACCGTTCGACGCACCGTCCTGGTTCACCGCCGAACCCCGCACCACTGCAAGGACGTTGTGCCCCTTCGCCACCGCGTCCGACAGCCGCTCCACCAGCAGCAGCCCGACGCCCTCGCCCAGGCCGGTCCCGTCCGCCGCGTCCGCGAACGCCTTGCAGCGGCCGTCCGCCGCGAGACCGCGCTGACGCGAGAACTCCACGAACGCACCCGGCGTCGACATCACCGTCACACCACCGGCCAGCGCCAGGTCGCACTCACCCGCGCGCAGCGCCTGCGCCGCCAGGTGCAGCGCCACCAGCGAGGACGAGCACGCCGTGTCGACCGTCACCGCCGGGCCCTCCAGGCCCAGCGCGTACGACAGCCGGCCCGACACCACGGCGGCCGTGTTGCCGGTGACGAAGTACCCCTCCAGCTGGCTCGGGTCGCCTTGGGCGAGCGCCGCGTAGTCCTGGCCGTTGGTGCCGGCGAACACACCGGTCCGGCTGCCCCGCAGCGACTCCGGGTCGAAGCCCGCGCGCTCCAGCACCTCCCAGGAGGTCTCCAGCAGCAGGCGCTGCTGCGGATCCATCGCCAGCGCCTCACGCGGCGAGATCCCGAAGAAGTCCGCGTCGAACTCGGCCACCGAGTCGAGGAACCCGCCGTTGCGGACGTACGCGGCGCCCGAGGTGTCGGGGTCCGGGTCGTACAGGCCGTCGACGTCCCAGCCCCGGTCCTCCGGGAAGGGCGTCAGTCCGTCGACCCCGTCGGCGACCAGCCGCCACAGGTCCTCGGGCGAGCGCACGCCGCCCGGGTAGCGGCAGCTCATGCCGATGATCGCGATCGGCTCACGCTCCCGCTGCTCCGCGAGGGTCGCCCGCTCGCGGTACTTGTACAGCTCCGCCGTGGCCCACTGCAGGTGGCTCAGCAGCTCGTTCTCGTTGCTCATCAGAAATCCCTCTCCCCGTTCGCGGAAAATGCCAAAGTGCTGCTGCTGATCACGACTTGCCGAAATCGCGGTTGAGCATGGCGAACAGCTGGTCGGCCGTCGCCGCTCCGAGATCGGGCCGCTCCGCGGGACGGCCCGCGCTCCGGTACCTCTCCAGAACCTCTTCGAGCTGCGCCAGCACCGTCGCGTGCACGTCCTCGTGCGCCGCGGTCCGGGCCAGCAGCTCCTCCACCCCGCTCACCTGGGCCAGCGCGCGCTCCTCCAGCGCCCCGTCGTCCTCCTGGCGGACGAGCCCGCGGTGCAGGTGCTCCGCCAGCCGGACCGACGTCGGGTAGTCGAAGACGAGACTCGCCGGCAGCCGCAGCCCGGTGGCGGCGGTCAGCCGGTTGCGGAGCTCGACCGCCACGACCGAGTCGAAGCCCAGGTCCTTGAACGCCCGCTTCCGGTCGATGCTGTCGGCCGAGCCGTGTCCGAGCACCGCCGCCACGTGGTCCCGCACCAGGTCGGCCAGCAGGCGGACCTGCTCCTCGGCGCTCTTCCCCGCGAGCCGCTCCAGCAGCGCCTCGGCGGCGCCGGTCGCCTGCTCGTCCCGGCCCGCGCCGGCGGTGATCTCCCGGACCTCCGGAAGCTCGCCGAGGAAGGCGCTCGGCCGGGTCGCGGTGTACGCCACGGCGAACCGGGGCCAGTCGATGTCCGCGATGGCCAGGAAGGTCTCGTCCCGGTCGAGGGCCTGCTTCATGGCCGCGACCGCGAGGTCGGGGTCCATCGCGGGGATCCCGTGCCGGCGGGCCACCTCGCCGACCGCCGTGCCGTCGGCCATGCCCGCCCCGCCCCAGACGCCCCAGGCGATCGAGGTCGCGGCGAAGCCGTCGTGGCGGCGCTGCTCCGCGAGCGCGTCGAGGAAGGCGTTCCCGGGCGCGTAGTTGCCCTGGCCCGACGCGGCGAAGGTACCGGCCAGTGCCGAGAACAGCACGAAGGCGTCCAGGTCCCGGCTCCGCGTCAGCTCGTCCAGGTGCAGCGCCGCGTCGGCCTTCACCCGGGCCACCCGCGCCATCTGCTCGACGGTGAGGGAATCGAGGACCCCGTCGTCCAGGACGGCGGCGGTGTGGAAGACGGCGGTGAGCGGGTGCTCGGCCGGGATGCCGTCCAGGAGGGCGGCGAGCGCGGCACGGTCGGCGATGTCGCAGGCCGCGACGGTCACCTTGGCACCCAGCGCGGACAGCTCCGCGGCCAGGTCGTCGGCGCCCGGCGCCTGCGAGCCGCGCCGGCTGACCAGCAGCAGGTGCTCGGCACCCTGACCCGCCAGCCAGCGCGCCACATGACCGCCCAGCGCACCCGTACCGCCCGTCACCAGCACCGTC
>NZ_JBFBDO010000120.1:0-10919 GCF_040683335.1 Kitasatospora sp. NPDC093806 | reverse complement strand
CCCCGACGGCCGCCAGTCCCGCACGGCCCCCGACCCACCGGCCACCGCACGCGCCAGCCGACGGCCGAACACCCCCGACGCCCGGAGCGCCACCTGGTCCTCGACCACGCCGGCGCCCGCCGCGGAACCGGCCCCCAGCACGCCCAGCAGCCGTCGCACCACGCCCTCGTCGACCGTCACCGGGAGGTCGACCAGACCGCCCCAGCGCTCGGGGTGCTCCAGCGCGGCCACCCGGCCCAGACCCCACACCTGCGCCTGCACCGGGCTCAGCACCCGGTCCCCGACGCCCACCGACACCGCACCACGCGTCACGGCCCACACCGGAGCCGCCACACCCGCGTCGCCCAACGCCTGCACCAAAAGCAGCGTCCCCGCCACCCCGGCGGCCAGCCGGCCCTCCGGGCCCGCGGCCCGCTCGTCCAACGCCAGCAACGACAGCACACCCGCGAGCTCGCCCACGCCGGTCGCGTGCTCGGCCAGCCGCTCGGCGAGACCCGCGCGCCCCACGGCGGCGGCGTCGACCGGCAGGACCGTCGCGCCGGCACCCGCGAACCGCAGCCCGTCGAGCAGCAGCGGGAGCCACTCGCCCGCGACGTCGGCCTCGGGCACGACGACCAGCCAGGACCCGCCGTCCACCGGCGCGCCCGTGCGCTCGGACAGCGGACGCCAGACGGTGCGGTAGCGCCAGGACTCGGTCGCGGAGCTCTCGCGGCGGCGCCTGCGGTAGGTGGAGAGCGCGGGCAGGAAGGCGTCCAGCGTGCTCCGGGTGTCGTCGCCCAGGTCCAGGATGCGGGCCAGGCCGTCCCGGTCCTGGTCCTGGACCACACGCCAGAACTCTTCGTCGGCCGGGTCGACGGGCGCGGCGTCGTCGCGCAGGGGCGCGTCCAGCCAGTAGCGGTCGCGCTGGAAGGCGTAGGTCGGCAGGTCGATCCGGCGGGCACCCGTGCCTTCGAACAGGGCCGGCCAGGTGACGGGGGCGCCGTGGACGAAGGCCTGCCCGAGGGAGGCCGTCAGGCGGGCGAGGCCGCCCTCACCGCGGCGCAGGGTGCCGACGGCGGCGGCCTGGACGTCGGGGCCGCGCTCGCCGATGACCTCCTCGATCGCCGGGATGAGCACCGGGTGGGAGCTCACCTCGACGAACAGGCCGTGACCGGCGGCGAGGAGTCCTTCGACGCCGTCGCGGAACTCCACCGTCTGGCGCAGATTCGTGTACCAGTACCCGGCGTCGAGGGCCGAGGTGTCCAGGAAACCGCCCGTGACGGTCGACCAGAACGGGACGGTGCCCGTCAGGGGGGTGATGCCGGCCAGGTCCTGAGCCAGACCGTCGCGCAGGACCTCCACCATCGAGGAGTGGGAGGCGTAGTCCACCGGGATACGGCGGACCCTGACCTCACGCTCCTCGCACCAGACGGTGAACGCCTCCAGCGGCTCCGCCGGACCCGACACCACCGTCGACGCCGCACCGTTGACCGCAGCGACGGAGACGCCCTCACCGGCCCACTCCAGGAGCAGATCCCGCACACCGTCCACGGAGACCGCGACGGACACCATCCCGCCCGAACCGGCGAGCTCACGCCCGATCGCCCGCGACCGCAGGACCACCACCCGAGCGCCGTCCTCCAGCGACAGACCACCCGCGACAACCGCGGCCGCGATCTCACCCTGCGAGTGCCCCAGCACGGCGGCGGGCTCGACGCCGAACGAGCGCCACACCTCCGCCAGGGACACCATCACCGCCCACAGCACCGGCTGCACGACGTCGACCCGGCCCAGCCACCCCTCGTCGTCCGACCGCACGACCTCGACGAGCGACCAGTCCACCAGACCCGCGAGCGCCCGCTCGCACTCCGCCATCCGCGACGCGAACACCGAAGAAGCGTCCAGCAGTTCGGCCGCCATCCCCAACCACTGCGACCCCTGCCCCGGGAACACGAACACCGCACCCGAACCCGCAACGGCGCCCGACCCGGACAGCACGCTCGCGGGCAGCAGCCCACCGGAGGCCAACTCGCCCAGACCGTCGACAAGTTCACCCTCATCGCCCGCCACGACGACGGCGCGGTGCTCGAACACCGAACGCGAGGTCGCACGCGAGAACGCCACATCCAGCGCGCGGACCCGGCCCCCACGGACCTGCTCCAGCAGGGCGGCGGCCTGCCCGCGCAGCGCCGCCTCCGACTTGCCCGCCAGCACCACCGGAACGACGGGGAGCTCGACCGCGACCTCCGAGACTTCCGCGACCTCCGGGACGACCTCCTCCGGCTGCTCCAGGATCACGTGCGCGTTGGTCCCGCTCACACCGAACGAGGAAACCGCCGAACGACGCACCCGCCCCGTCTCCGGCCAGGCCCGACCCTCCGTCAGCAACTCGACGGTGCCGGCCGACCAGTCGACCTCCTTCGACGGCTCGTCGACATGCAGGGTGCGCGGCAGCACACCCTCCCGCATCGCCATCACCATCTTGATCACACCCGCCACACCCGCAGCCGCCTGCGTGTGACCGATGTTCGACTTCAACGACCCCAACCACAGCGGACGTTCGGCGTCCCGCTCCCGGCCGTAGGTGGCCAGCAGCGCCTGCGCCTCGATCGGGTCACCCAGCCGCGTCCCCGTGCCGTGTCCTTCGACGACGTCGATCTCGGCGGTCGACAGGCCGGCATTGGCGAGGGCCTGGCGGATCACCCGCTGCTGCGAGGGACCGTTCGGCACCGTCAGACCGCTGCTGGCGCCGTCCTGGTTCACCGCCGAACCACGCACCACCGCAAGGACGTTGTGGCCCTTGGCCACCGCGTCCGACAGCCGCTCCACCAGCAGCAGCCCGACACCCTCGCCCCAGCCCATGCCGTCCGCCGCGTCCGCGAACGCCTTGCACCGGCCGTCCGAGGAGAGCCCTCGCTGACGCGAGAACTCCACGAACGCGCCCGGCGTCGACATCACCGTCGCACCACCGGCGAGCGCCAGGTCGCACTCACCGGCACGCAGCGCCTGGACGGCGAGGTGCAGCGCCACCAGCGAGGACGAGCACGCCGTGTCCACCGTCACCGCCGGCCCCTCCAGGCCGAACACGTACGACAGCCGGCCGGAGACGACGCTCGTCAGGCTGCCGGTCAGCAGGTAGTCGCCGGCGCCCTCCGAGGCCTTGCCCGCCTCGGCCCCGTACTCGTTGTAGGAGGCCCCGATGAAGACGCCGGTCTCGCTGCCCTTGTACTCGTGCGGATCCAGCCCGGCCCGCTCGAACAGCTCCCAGGAGGTCTCCAGCAGCAGGCGCTGCTGCGGGTCCATCGCCAGCGCCTCGCGCGGCGAGATCCCGAAGAAGTCCGCGTCGAACTCGGCCGCGTCGTGCAGGAATCCGCCCTCCCGGGCGTTCGACTTCCCACGGGCCTCGGGGTCGGGGTCGTACAGGCCGTCGACGTCCCAGCCGCGATCGGTGGGGAAGCCGGAGACGCCGTCGGCACCGTCGGCCACGAGCCGCCACAGGTCCTCGGGCGAGCGCACGCCGCCCGGGTAGCGGCAGGACATGCCCACGATGGCGATCGGCTCCCGCGCCGACTCCTCCAGCTCGCGCACGCGCTCACGGGCATCGTCGAGGTCGACCATGACCCGCTTCAGGAAATACCGAAGCTTCTCTTCTGCAGCCATCGAGCTAGGTCCGTTCCAATCAGACGAGCAAAGGTGTAGGGGGGAGGAGGGAGACGAGCTACGAGATCCCGAAGCGCTTGCCGATGATGTCGAAGATCTCGTCATCGGAGGCCTCGTCGAGCCGGTCGGCGGCGAGCTGGCCGGAGTCCGCGCTCCGGGCCTTCTTCACCTTCGCCAGGAGGTTCTCCAGACGCTCCTCGATGTCCGAGGTCGCCAGCTCCTCCACGGCCATTCCGGAGAGCACCGCGTCGATGCGGTCGATCTCCGAGCGGACCAGTTCCCCACCCGCCGGCTCGTCCGGAGCGAGGTGGGTACGCAGGAACTCGGCGAGCTCCTCCGTGGTCGGGTAGTCGAAGACCGCGGTGGCCGGCAAGGACACCGCCGTGGCCTTCTGCAGGCGGTTCCGCAGTTCGACGGCGGTCAGCGAGTCGAAGCCGAGCTCGGTGAATCCGCGCTCCGGGTCGACGGCCGCACCGGACCCGTGCCCGAGCACCACCGCCACCTCCTGGCGGACCAGTTCGACCAGGATCCGCCGACGGTCGGCGCCGGACGCCCGCTCCACCCGCTCCCGCAGGATCCGCACCGCCTCGGCCTCACCGTCGCCGGCCCGGTCCGCCTCCACCGAAGCCGCCAGCGCGCGGGCCGCCTCCGGTACCCCGGTGATCAGGCTGCTGGGCCGCACCGACGTGAACGCGATCGCGAAGCGCTGCCAGTCCACGTCGGACACCGTGACGCACGGCTCCTGCTCACCCACGGCGCGCACCAGGGCCGCCACGGCGCTCTCCGGCGCCATCTCGACCAGGCCACGGCGGCGCAGGTGCTCCGCCACCTCGCCGTCCGCGCCCATGCCTTCCCCGCGCCAGACGCCCCAGGCGATCGACGTCGCCGCCAGACCACGCTGCCGGCGGCTCTCCGCCAGCGCGTCGAGGTAGGCGTTCGCCGCCGCGTACGCTCCCTGTCCGCCACTGCCCCAGACACCGGCGTTGGAGGAGAAGAGGACGAAGGCGTCGAGCGGACGGTCGCCGAGGAGCTCGTCCAGGTGGGCGGCGCCGACCGCCTTCCCGCTCAGCATCTGCTCCAGATCGGTGGGCTCGCTGTCCGTGAGGTTGCCGAAGGTACTCACCCCCGCGGCGTGGACGACGGCGGTGAGCGGGTGCTCGGCCGGGATGCCGTCCAGGAGGGCGGCGAGCGCGGCACGGTCGGCGATGTCGCAGGCCGCGATGGTCACCTTGGCGCCCAGCGCGGACAGTTCCGCGGCCAGGTCGTCGGTGCCCGGCGCCTGGGAGCCGCGGCGGCTGACCAGCAGCAGGTGCTCGGCGCCGTGGCCCGCCAGCCAGCGCGCCACATGACCGCCCAGCGCACCCGTACCGCCCGTCACCAGCACCGTCCCCGACGGCCGCCACTCCGCCACGGGTGCCGCCCCGGCCTCACCCAGAGCCCGGACCAGACGGCGGGCGAACGCGCCCGAAGCGCGAAGCGCCACCTGGTCCTCGTCGCCGAACCCGGCGAGCACGCCGGACAGCCGGCCCAGCACCGCCGCGTCAAGCTCCTCCGGCAGGTCGACCAGTCCACCCCACAACTCCGGGTGCTCCAGCGCGGCCACCCGGCCCAGACCCCACACCTGCGCCTGCACCGGGCTCAGCACCCGGTCCCCGACGCCCACGGACACGGCACCACGCGTCACGGCCCACACCGGAGCCACCACACCCGCGTCACCCAGTGCCTGCACCAGCAGCAGCGTCCCCGCCACCCCGGCGGCCAGCCGGCCCTCCGGGCTCGCAGTCCGCTCGTCCAACGCCAGCAACGACAGCACACCGGCCGCCTCACCGATACCGGCCAGCCGCTCGGCCAGCCGCGCGCGGTCCAGCGCCCGAAGAGGCAGGGTGATCAGCTCGATCTCCCGCTCTCCGCCGCGCAGAGCGCTCACGCAGGCGTCGACCCAGGCCGCGTCGCTCTCGTCGACCCCCTCGGGTGCCACGACAATCCACCGGCCCTGCAGGGCGTCGGAGGTCTTCGCGGCGAGGGCCTCCCAGGTGATGCGGTAGCGCCACTGGTCGGCGGCGGACTGCTCGCGCACCCGCTGCCGGTAGGACGAAAGCACCGGCAGGACCTCGCCGAGGGACTGCGACTGCTCCTCACCGACACCCAGCGCCGCGCTCAGGCCGGCCAGGTCACCGCGCTCGACGACCTCCCAGAACCGGCCGTCGACCACATCCGACGACAGCCGCTCCGGGGTCACCACCGGCCGCTCCGACGCCTCCAGCCAGTAACGGCGGCGCTGGAATGCGTACGTCGGCAGATCGACCCGGCGGGCACCCGTGCCCTCGAACACCGTCTCCCAGGCGACCGGGGTGCCGACCGCGTGCAGCCGGGCCAGCCCCTCGACGGCCGTACGAGCCTGGTCACGGTCACGACGCAGGGACGGGACCACGGCGCGCGCCGGGCCGTCCTGCGGAAGGCACTCGGCGACCATCCCGGACAGCACCGCGTCGGGGCCGACCTCCAGGAAGGCGCCGGTACCGAGGTCGAGCATGGTGGCCACGGCGTCGGCGAAACGCACACCCTCGCGAACCTGACGAACCCAGTAACCCGGATCCGTCCACAGCTCCGTCTCCACCCGACCCGTCACCGTCGACACCAGCGGCAGTACCGGCTCACGCAGCTCCAAGCCCGCCACGACGGCCCCGAACTCCTCCAGCATCGGATCCATCAGACCCGAGTGGAACGCGTGGCTCACCGTCAGGCGACGAGTACGGAAGCCACGCTCCGCCGCAGCGGCGGCCACGGCGAGGACCTGCTCCTCGTGTCCGGAGATCACCAGCGACGACGGACCGTTCACGGCCGCCACCCACACACCCTCGGTACCGTCCAGCAGTTCCCGAACATCGGCCTCGGACGCACCCACGGCCACCATCGCGCCGCCCTCGGGAAGCGCCTGCATCAGCCGACCACGCGCCACCACCAGCGCGCAGGCGTCCGCCAGGGACAGCACACCGGCAACATGAGCGGCCGCGATCTCACCCACCGAGTGACCCGCCAGAACACCAGCCGACACACCCCACGACTCGAAGAGCCGGAACAGCGCGACCTCAAGCGCGAAGATCGCCGGCTGCGCGAACCCCGTGCGGTGGATGCCCTCATCCGATGGCAGCTCCACACCGAGCTCCGCACACACCTCGTCATAGGCCCGGGCGAACACCGGGAACACGGCGCTCAGTTCGCCACCCATCCCCGGCCACTGCGAACCCTGACCCGAGAACACCGCACCCACACGGCCCGAAACCACCTCGGACACCGCGACCGAACCCGACGCGACATCCGCGAGCCGGGACAGCAGCTCCTCCCGATCGCCCGCGACCACGGCCGCCCGGTGCTCGAACACCGAGCGCGACGTCGCCAGCGAGAACCCCGCTTCCAGCACACCGAGTTCGGGATTCACCCCGAGCCGCTCCAGCAGAGCCGCGGCCTGGCCCTGGACCGCCTCGACGGACTTGCCCGACAGCACCACCGGCACCGCGGGAAGCGTGACCACAACCTCCGCGACAGCCTCCACGGACGGCTCGGCCTGCTCCAGGATGACGTGCGCGTTCGTCCCGCTCACGCCGAACGACGACACACCCGCCCGCCGAACACGGTCCACCTGCGGCCACGCCCGGTTCTCGGTCAGGAGCTGAACAGCGCCCGTCGACCAGTCGACCTCCGTCGAGGGCTCGTCCACGTGCAGGGTCTGCGGCAGCACACCCTCCCGCATCGCCATCACCATCTTGATCACGCCCGCCACACCGGCAGCCGCCTGCGTGTGACCGATGTTGGACTTCAACGACCCCAGCCACAGCGGACGTTCGGCATCCCGCTCCCGACCGTAGGTCGCCAGCAGCGCCTGCGCCTCGATCGGGTCACCCAGCCGGGTGCCCGTCCCGTGCGCCTCGACGACGTCGACCTCGGAGCCGGTGAGCCCGGCACCGGTCAGCGCCTGCCGGATCACCCGCTGCTGCGACGGACCGTTCGGCGCGGTCAGACCGTTCGACGCACCGTCCTGGTTCACCGCCGAACCACGCACCACCGCAAGGACGTTGTGCCCCTTCGCGACCGCGTCCGACAGGCGCTCCACCAGCAGCACGCCCACGCCCTCGCCCCAGCCGGTGCCGTCCGCCGCGTCCGCGAACGCCTTGCACCGACCGTCCGCCGCGAGACCGCGCTGACGCGAGAACTCCACGAACGCACCCGGCGTCGACATCACCGTCACGCCACCGGCCAGCGCCAGATCGCACTCGCCCGACCGCAGCGCCTGCGCCGCCAGGTGCAGCGCCACCAGCGAGGACGAGCACGCCGTGTCCACCGTCACCGCCGGCCCCTCCAGGCCGAACACGTACGACACCCGGCCCGACATCACACTCGCGGTGTTCCCCGTCATCACATAGCCCTCCAGCTCAGCGGCCTCGTCCGCGCGCTCCATCAGGAGCGGGACGTAGCTCTGGCCGTTGGTGCCGATGAACACACCGGTCGCGCTGCCCTTGAGCCGGTCCGGCGCGATGCCGGCCCGCTCGAACACCTCCCAGGAGGTCTCCAGCAGCAGCCGCTGCTGCGGGTCCATCGCCAGCGCCTCACGCGGCGAGATCCCGAAGAACCCAGGGTCGAACTCCTCCGCGTCCTGCAGGAACGCGCCTTCGCACGCGTAGGACTTGCCCCGCACCTCGGGGTCCGGGTCGTACAGGCTCGCCAGGTCCCAACCGCGGTCGGCCGGGAAGCCGGAGACCGCGTCGACGCCGTCGGCCACGAGTCGCCACAGCTCCTCCGGCGAGCGGACCCCGCCGGGGAAGCGGCAGCTCATGCCGACGATCGCGATCGGCTCGTCCGCCGCGGGCGCCGCCGTACGGACGCCGGCGGGCACGGGCGCCGAGTCCGGTCGAACGCCCAGAAGCTCGTCACCGAGGAACTGGGCCAGCGCCTCGGGGGTCGGGTAGTCGAAGACGAGGGTCGCCGGAAGTCGCGTGCCGGTGGCCGCGGCCAGCCGGTTGCGGAGCTGGACCGCGGTCAGCGAGTCGAAGCCGAGCTCCTTGAACGCGCGGCGCTCCTGGACGAAGTCCGCCGATTCGTGCCCCAGGACACCGGCGACCTGCGCGCGGACCAGGTCGAGGATCCGCCGGTCCTGCTCGTCCCTGGCCAGGCCGCGCAGGCGCTCCGCGAGGGAGCCCGCCCCGGCGGCGGCGCCGGCGGCCTCGGCGGCCTCGGCGGCGGCCTCACGGAGCCTGCGCACCTGGGGCAGGTCCGCGACGAGCGGCGAGCTCCGCAGCTCGCCGAGTCGCCGGTCGAGCCGCTCCCAGTCCACATCGGCGACGATCACGGCGGTCTCGTCGTGGTCCAGCGCCTGCTGGAGCGCCTTGATGCCGAGGTCCGGCGCCATCGGGGGGATGCCGTTGCGGCTCAGCTGCTCCTGGACGGCCGCTCCGGTGGCGAGGCCCACGCCGCCCCACGCGCCCCAGGCCACGGAGGTCGCGGTGAGACCCCCGGCCCGGCGGAGCTCGGCGAGAGCGTCCAGGTAGGTGTTGGTGGGAGCGTAGTTGGCCTGCCCCAGCGACGGCAGGGTGCCCACCAGCGAGGAGAAGAGCACGAAGGCGGAGAGCTCGTGGTCCCGGGTCGCCTCGTGCAGGTTCCAGGCCGACGTGGCCTTGGAGCGGAGCACGGAGTCGAAGCGGTCCAGGGTCAGCGAGTCCAGCATGCCGTCGTCCAGGGCGACAGCGGTGTGCATCACGGCGGTGAGCGGGTACTCGGCCGGGATGCCGTCGACCAGCGCGCGCACGGCGTCGCGGTCGGCGAGGTCACAGGCCGCGACCGTCACCTTCGCGCCCGACGCGGACAGCTCCGCGGCCAGGTCGTCGGCGCCCGGCGCCTGCGGACCACGCCGGCTGACCAGCAGCAGGTGCTCGGCACCCTGCCCCGCCAGCCAACGCGCCACATGACCGCCCAGCGCGCCCGTACCGCCCGTCACCAGCACCGTCCCCGACGGCCGCCAGCGGCGCTCGGCCGGGCGAGCACCCAGACCGGCCTCCGCCAGGCGGGGCACGAACGCGCCCGAGCCGCGAACGGCCACCTGGTCCTCCAGGCCACCCGCCAGGGCGGCCAGCAGCCCTGCCCGGACCGCCTCGTCGTCCTGGCCCAGGACCACGTCGACCAGTCCGCCCCAGCGCTCCGAGTACTCCAGCGCGGCCACCCGGCCGAGGCCCCAGAGCTGGGCCTGCTCGGGGTCCGGCAGGCGGTCGTCCTCAGCACCGGCCACCACCGCGCCGTGGGTGACGACCCACAGCGGGGCGGCGACGGCCGCGTCACCGAGCGCCTGCGCCAGGACGACGGTCGCCGCCAGCCCGGCCGTCAGCGCATCGCCGGCCACGTGCCGCCCGCCCGCGGAGGCCAGCAGGGAGAGCACACCGTCCACCGGCCCGCAGCCCGCCAACCGCGCGGCCAGGTCGGACCGGTCCGCCGTGGTCGCGTCGACCTCGATCACCTCGGTCCCGACACCGGCGGCCCCGAGGGTCGCGAGGCAGAACTCCCGCGCCGCCTCGTCGCCTTCGGAGGCCGTGACGACGAGCCACTTACCGGAGGGGGCAGCGGAGTTGGCTATCGCGGCCGGCTTCCAGGTGGTGCGGTAGCGCCAACCGTCGACCGTCGAGTCCTCCCGCACCCGCCGACGCCACGACGACAGCACCGGCAGAACCGCACCCAGCGACTCCTCCTGCCCGCCGTCCAGACCCAGCACATCCGACACCGACGCCACGTCCGCGTGCTCCACCGCACGCCAGAACGCCTCGTCCACCGGATCCACCGCCACACCACCGTCACCCTGCGGCTTCTCCAGCCAGAAACGGCGGTGCTGGAACGCGTAGGTCGGCAGGTCTACGCGACGTGCACCCGTACCCTCGAACAGGGCCGGCCAGGCGACGGGGGCGCCGTGGACGAAGGCCTGCCCGAGGGACGCCGTCAGCCGGGCGAGCCCGCCCTCACCGCGGCGCAGGGTGCCGACGGCCGCCGCCTGGAGGTCGGGGCCGTGTTCGCCGATGACCTCCTCGATCGCCGGGACGAGCACCGGGTGGGAGCTCACCTCCACGAACAGGCCGTGGCCGGCGGCCAGGAGACCCTCCACGCCGTCGCGGAACTCCACGGTCTGGCGCAGGTTCGTGTACCAGTACCCCGCGTCCAGCGCGGAGGTGTCGAGGAAGCCACCCGTGACGGTCGACCAGAACGGGACAGTGCCTGACACCGGCGTGATGCCGGCCAGATCGTGG
>NZ_JBFBDO010000119.1:0-24535 GCF_040683335.1 Kitasatospora sp. NPDC093806 | reverse complement strand
CGCCGGCCCCCCCGCGCGGGGCGCGCGGGCGCGGCCCCCCCCCGGGCGGGGCCCGCGTCCGTTTCCTCCCCTACTGTCGGAATCCCGACGCCCGAGGCGCCACCGGGCGTCCGGGACGGGACCCGATGGGAGCGGCCATGTCCTCGTACCCCTACCGCACCACCCGCGAGGACCTGCGCGTCCCCCTCCCCGACGGCACCGAGCTGTACGCCCGCCTCTGGCGCCCGGTGACCGACGAACCCGTCCCCGCCGTCCTGGAGTACTCCACCGGCCGGCTCACCGACTGGACGGTCACCGAGGACGCCCGCCGCCACCCCTGGTTCGCCGGCCACGGCCACGCCGCCGTCCGGGTCGACGCCCGCGGCCACGGCAACTCGGCCGGCCTGCCCGCACCCGACTCCTCGGTCGCCGACGGCGCCGCCGTGGTCCGCTGGCTCGCCGCCCAGCCCTGGTGCAGCGGCCGGATCGGCCTGCTCGGCACCGGCGCCGCCGCGGCCACCGCGCTCCGGCTCGCCGCGCACGCCCCCGACGCCGTCCACGCCGTGGTCGCCGCCTGCCCGGAGGGCGCGCACCGCCTCGGCGGCGCCGTCCTCGCCGCCGACGGCCACGCCCGCGCCACCACCAGCCTCGCCGACGCGGCCCGGCCGCCGGACCCGCAGTACGTCGGCGACGACTGGCGGGCGATGTGGCTGGCCCGCCTCGACGCGCTCGAACCGCCGCTGGAGTCCTGGCTGGCCGCCCCCGCCCCGCCCCCGGCCACCGCCGCCGTCCCCACGCTGGCGGCGGCCGGCTGGTCCCACCCGTCCGCCGCCACCGTCCTCGCCCTGGCCGGCACTGCCTCCGACCGCGTCCCCGTGCGCGCCGTCCTCGGCCCGTGGCCGTACGGGCTCCCCGACGAGCTCCTCCCCGAGGCCCTGCGCTGGTACGACCACTGGCTGCGCGACATCGACACCGGCGCCCTCGCCGTCCCCGCCCTGCGCAGCTGGCTCTCCACCCGCTGGGCCGGCGACGACCCCTGGCCCTCCCCCGACGTCCGCGACGTCCGCTACCGCCTCGACGGCCCGCTGCGCACCGCCGGCACCGCCTCCGAGGACCGCTGGGTGCACGTCCGCTCCCCCCAGCACACCGGCCTCAACGCCGGCGCCTACGTCCCGCTCGGCCGCCCCGCCGACCAGCCGCCCGACCAGCGCGAGGAGGACGGCCGCTCGGTCTGCTTCGACTCGCTGCCGCTGCCCGAGACCCTCGAACTCCTCGGCACCCCGTCCCTCGCCCTGCGCCTGCGGCCGGGCCCCACCGGCGCCCTGGTCACCGCCCGGCTCTGCGTGGTCACCCCCGACGGCACCTCCACCCTGCTCACCCGCGGCGCCCTCGCCGTCCCGCCCGCCGCCGACACCGCGGACGCCGACCCGCACTCCGACCCCGACCTCACCCTCGACCTCGCCCCGACCGGCCACACCGTCCCGCCCGGCCACCGCCTCCGGCTCGCCCTCTCCTCCACCTACTGGCCCTGGCTCTGGCCCGGCCCCCACCCGACCGGCTTCGCGCTCGACCCCTCCCACTCCGCGCTCACCCTCCCGGTCCGCCACCTGACCGCCGACACCGGCGACCCGATCACCTTCCGCTCCCCCACCCTCCCGCTCCCGCCCCCGCTGCACACCACCGAACCGCTCACCGCCCGCCCCGAACGCGTCACCGTCCACGACATCGGCCGCCGCGAATGGCGCACCGAACTCTCGCCCACCACCGACGGCACCCGCACCCACCCCGACGGCCTGGTCCGCGCCGAGCAGACCGTCACCGCCTACCGCGTCCTCACCGCCACCCCCCTCAGCGCCCAGGCCCGCACCGACCGCACCGTCCGCCTCGAACGCCCCGCCATCGGCTGGGACGCCACCATCCACACCCGCACCGAACTCCGCTGCGACCCCACCCACCTCCTCGCCCACACCCAACTCCGCGCCGAAGAAGCCGGCAACGTCGTCTTCACCAAGGAATGGCACCACCGCATCCCACGGTGACGGCACCCGATCTCCCCCTCCCCAGAGACATCCAAGCTACTGTGGATGTCATGACTGCGGCCTACGAGGAGATCCCCTTCAGCGAGCTGCTCCACCGGCCCGCTGCCACCACGAGCAGACTCGACGCCGTCCGCGCGCTCCGGCTCCGCCGCCGGGACGCCGGCGACCTCGCGCTGATGCGCGTCGACCAGCTCGAACAGGACACCAGCGTCGTCGACTTCACCTCGCGCCTGCTCAGCGGCCTGGTGCGGACCGGGAACACTGCTGCCCTGCGTGCCGCGCTCCCCGAGGCCCTGCCCTGGGTGACCTTCCTGCCCGACGACGACGTGGACCAGCTCATCGGCGAGCTGGTGGACGTCGCGCGCGGCGCGGTCGCTCTCGACAACCTCGCCCCGATCGCCCTGCTCCTCACCCAGTGGCGCCACAGCGCGGAGGTCTACGCCGACCCCGCCCTCCACGCCCTCCTGACCCGCGAGCCCGACGGCGACCTCGGCCCCGTACCCCGCCCCGGAGGACCCGAGTGAGCCCGAAGCGCGGCGACCGGGCCGCACCACCTCCCGTCGAGGGCGAGTACGACCTCCGGTTCGCCACCTCCGAGGCCGCGAACGGTTGGGAACTGCTGGCACGGCACGCCCCGGGCAACCTCCGCCGCGCATACGATCACATCCGGGCGGCCCCGCTGGCCACCGACAACCCCGCCCGCCAGCACCGGCTCAAGGGCAAGCTGGCAGGCACCGCCTTCAAGGGCCGTCAGCTGGAACGCTGGCAGTACGAGGTCACCGGCGGCGGGCGGATCTGGTACCTCGTCGACACCGCCGACCGCATCGCCTGGATCACCTACGCGGGGCCCGGTCATCCCAAGGAAACCGACTGATCCGCCAGCGTCCGGCCGCTCCCCCCGTGTGGAGCGGCCGGACGGGGTGGGGGTGCGGCTACTTGCGCCAGTCGGGGGCGGTGATGATCGCCTTCAGCTGGTCGATCGAGAGGGCCGGGGTGCCCTCGCGGAAGTCGTAGCCGTTCTCGCCGTTCCACTCGTTGAGCAGGACGCTGCGGCCGTCCGGGTAGTACACCTTGGCCGTCCAGTGCAGCACCGGTTTGACGGCGGTCTTGCCGTTGCCGAACTGGTTGAGCACGAGGAGCGAGCCGTCGGGCAGCTTCTCGTGCACCTCCAGCGGGGTCGGGGTGTCGTTCTGCTCGGCGTCCTGCTTGTCCTGCAGACCGCGCGGCCCGGCCGGTTCGACGTGGACCGAGATCATGCTGGTGCGGCCCTCGAAGGTGACCGTCAGCGCGGCGTGCTTCTCCTCCTGCGCGCCAGGCTGCGCACCCTGCGGGAGCAGCCCGGTCAGCGTCGCGATCAGCTCGGCCGGTGCCGGTGTGCCGGCCGCCGTCGGGGTGGGGGTGGCCGCCGGCTTGTGCGGCTTCGGTGCCTTCGGGTTCGCCGGCAGCGCGGCGACGACCCGCTCCCACGCGGGCGCGGTCACCAGGGTCGTGAGCTGCTCGGCGTCGAGCGGCGGGAGCTCCCGACTGGGGGTGGCGGGCTGCCCGTTGTACTCGGTGACCTGGACCGTGGTGCCGTCCGGTCCCGCCCAGGTCGCCCGCCACTGGCGCTGGCCGGCGGAGTTGCTGTTCCGCAGCTTGTCGATCACGAGTATCGAGCCGTCCGGGCGAACGGTGCGGTCGCAGGAGTCCTGCGGCGTGTTGAACGGGTCCATGCAGACGGCGGCCGCGTCGGGCGCCTGCGCGCCGCGTTCGACCGTGTAGTGGAAGGTGCTCGCACCCTTGCCGTCGTCGAACTGCAGCACGCCGAAGGTCTCGTGCACGTTCCCCGACGGGCCCGGGATGCCGGGCGTCTGGGCGGTCACCGCCTGCACCGAGCCGGGCGGCAGCAGCGTGGTCACCAGTTGCACCACCTCCTCGGAGGTCATCGGCTTGACCGGTTCCGCGGCCGGCCCGAACAGCTCGGACCCCGGACCGCCGTCCCCGGCCAGCGCCCCCACCGTCCCCGCCACCAGCACGGCCGCCGCCAGCCCGCCGGCCAGCACCGCCCGCCGCCGGTTGCGCCGCCGGCGGCCGCGCCGCTCCGCCCCGGCGGCCAGGGTGAACAGCGCGTCGTCCGGCGCGAGCGCCGCGGCCCCGCGCAGGGCCTGGGCGAACTCGCCCTCGAACTCGCCCTCGAAGTCGTCCTCAACCGGCATGACGCAGCACCGCCTTCCCCGTCAGCTCGGTGGTCCCCAGCTTGTCCCGCATCCGGGCCAGCGCCCGGCTGCTGCGCGAGCGCACGGCCGTGCTGCTCAGCCGCATGGCCGCCGCCGTCTCCTCCACACTGCGGTCCTCCCAGAAACGGAGCACCAGCACCGCCCGGTCCTGCGCGGGCAGTTCGCCGAGCGCGCGGAGGAGGGTGAGCCGCAGGGCGGGATCGGGATCGGCGACGGCGATGTCCGGCAGCACGTCGGTGGCCCGCTCGGTGCTGCTCCGGCGGCGGCGGTACGAGAGGAAGGTGTTGACCAGGACGGTCTGCGCGTAGCCGCTCGGATTGTCGAGGCGCGAGATCCGGCGCCACTTCACGAAGACGCGGCCGAGCGCCTCCTGGACGAGGTCCTCAGCGAGGTGCGCGTCGCCCCCGGTGAGGAGGAACGCCGTCCGCAGCAGATGGCGCCCCCGCGACGCCACGAAGGCCGGAAAGTCGGGCGGCGCCGGCTCGGCTGCCGGTGTTCCCGCCCCCAGTATTTGCTCCATGCCCTACTAACGCGATCATGCGGCGGTCTTGTGGCACCGGTCGGTGGGGATCTTTTCACGTCACCGGGACCACGCGGTGCACCGGGCGAAATCCCGTTGCCTCGCCGCGCCCCGCCGCTCAAGACTGACTTCCCCTGCCTCCTCCGCCGCCCGAGCGACAAGGACCGCCGCCCATGACCGTCTCCCGCCAACCCCTCGACATGCGCCGCAGCAAGGTGTTCGGCGAGGTGGCCGAGACGTACGACGCGTCCCGCGCGGGCTACCCGTCCGCGCTGGTCTCCACCGTCCTGGACTACGCGGACCTCGGCGACCGTCCCGCCGTCGAGTCCGGCGCGGGCACCGGAAAGGCGACCGTCCCCTTCGCCGCCGCCCTCGGCGACTCGCCCCTCCTCTGCGTCGAGCCCGACGCCCGGATGGCCGCCGTCCTGCGCCGCAACACCGCCGACCGGCCGAACGTCCGGATCCACGTCGGCCCGTTCGAGGAGTGGCACCCCGGCGACACCCGCTTCGGACTGCTCTTCGCCGCCACCTCCTGGCACTGGCTGGACCCGGACCGCCGCTGGGACCTCGTCCACGACGCCCTCGCCCCCGGCGGCGCGGTCGCCCTCTTCTGGAACCCCCAGGGCGTCCTCGACCCGCACCTGCACGCCGCCCTCGCCGAGGTCGACCGCCGCCACGGGCTCACCATCACCCCGCACGCCGAGCTCTCCTCCTCCTACGGCGACACCCCGGGCCACTGGCCCGGCATGCTCGGCCACTGGCCGGACGCCGAGTGCCGGCAGGACGGCCGGTTCACCGACCTCCGCTCACTGCGGATCCGCGAGCAGGCCCACTACGACACCGACCGCTACCTCGGCCACCTCGCCTCCGTCTCCCTCTACCGCGCCCTCCCCGCCGACCGCCGCGACCGCGCCCTCGCCGACACCGCCGCCGTCCTCGACGCCCACGGCGGCGGCATCGACGTCGAACACCACCACGACCTCTTCCTGTCCCGCCGCCGCTGACCGCCCATCCATCCCCCTGCACAGGAAGTCGGATCCGCCGACTTCCTGTGCAGCCGTCCTTCCCGGTCCCGTAACAACAGGCCCCCGCCGTACCGGTGGTCACACCCGCCGCCCCTACAGTGGGCGGCCGGGAGAGAGGGGCGGCCATGGGGGCGACGCAGGAACTGCCGCGCAGGTACCGGGCCGACGGGCGGCAGCTCGGGCTGGTCCTGCTCGTCCTGGGCCTCAAGACGCTCCTGGTGCTGTTCATCGTGTGGACCGACGACTTCCCCCGCTGGGTACAACTGCTCACGACGACGGCGGTGCTGCTGTTCGACCTCGCGGTCCTCGCCGCCGTCCCCTGGTCCGGCACCTACGCGGACCACGCCGGCCTCCGGTCCCGCGGGTTCCTCCGGACGCGCCGGCTGGCCTGGTCGCAGATCGCCGACATCCGGAGCGAACCGATGGGCCACGGCTCGCTGCCGAGCGTCGTCGCGTACGCCTACCCCACCACCGGCCGACGGATGCTGCTCGTCCACCTCAACGACCAGCACCTCGACTCACCCGCCCAGGTGGAACGGGAGGTCAACGCCCTGCGCGCCGCGGCCCGACAGACGGCTTGACCACGCCGCGACGGCGGTGGCGCAGCCGCGGTCACGGTCCAGGTGGCCTCCCGGAGGTCGAGGTCCGGACCCACGGCACACCTTCACCTTCGGCTGCGAGGCCCTCGACCTCTCCGGGGACGCCCCCCGTCGGCTGGTGACCCTCACCCCGGTCCCGGACGGTCCGACCGAGGCCGCCCTGCACCTGCTCGCCGCCTGCTCGCCGCCTGGACGGCACAGCCGACGCCGACCGACAACTCGGTGGCAGACCCGGACCACCACCGACGATCATGGCGCGCATGAACGACGAACCCGAGCGGTGGACCCAGGCGACCGTCCACCCCGACATGTGGCTCGACCCGGCCGACGACCCCCGCAACCCCGAAGGCCCCGGCCCGGACGGCGAACTCGCCACCCTGCGGCAGTTCCTGGCCGACTACCGCCTCACCCTCCGGCTGAAGTGCGAGGGCCTGGACCCGGAGCAGCTGGCCCGCCGCTCCGTCCCGCCGTCGACGATGTCGCTGCTCGGCCTGGTCCGCCACCTCGCCGAGGTGGAGCGGGACTGGCAGAACTGGATCACCGACGGCGAGCCGCTGCCGAAGCTCTACGGCGAACGCGACGCGGACTTCCACGGCGCCGTCGCCGACCGGTCCGCGGTCGACGCCGCGCTCGCCGACCTGGCCCGCGAGCAGGCCACGACGGACGCCGCCCTCGCCCGCTTCCCGGACCCGGGCGAGCGGGTCGGCAAGGACCGGATCGCGATCCGCGAACTGCGGGTGCACATGATCGACGAATACGCCCGCCACTGCGGCCACGCCGACCTCCTCCGCGAATGCGTCGACGGCCGAGTGGGCCAGTAGCCGGGGTCCCCCGCCCGGGGGCAGGAGGCGTGCAAGGATGATCCGATGATCCACCCGGCGGACCGGCCGCTCTCCACTCCCCCGTCCATCCGCCGCGTCCTCGGCGGCGGCCCGTTCGCCGAGATCGGCAAGCCCACCGTGGCCGTGCCCGACGAGGCGCACGGGCTGGTCGCCGTCGGGGGCAGCGTCGGCAACCTGTCCTGGCCCGGCCGGTACGTCGACGGCTGGCACGGCCACCGCGTCGGCGTCCACGGCCTCGACGACCTCGGCTGCCGTCTGCTCGTCCGCAGCCGGTGGCCGGTCCTCGACCTCGCGTTCCACCCGCACCTGCCGCTGCTCGCCGTGGGCACCGGCGCGTACGACGGCGGCTGGTTCTACGAGGGCGAACTCCTCCTCGTCGACCTGGAGAGCGGCGCAACCGTCTCCGCACTGGAGTACCCCCGCGAGGTCCGCCGGGTGGACTGGCGGGAGGACGGCCGCGCCCTGCGGCTGGCCCTCGCCCCGCACGACGACGAGGACGACGAGTCCCCGGAGACCCACGGGTTCGCCGTCACCGTCGAACGCGACGACTGGCGCGCCGTCGCCGACCGCACCGTCCTGAGCACCGAACAGGTCGGCCCGCGCGTCGAAGCCCCGCACCGCCCGGACGGCGTCAAGGAGGCCGCCCGGGAGCTGCTCACCGCGCTCGCCGCCGAGCAGGGCATCGCCTGGCACCCGCGCCGCCGGGTGTGGGCGGTGGAGGAGCTGTCCGACGGCCGGGTGCTGGCCGCGCTCGAAGGCGTCAAGCTGGAGAGCCGGCTGCCCTCGGGCGAACTGGAGTGGTCGGTCCCCGACCCCGACGGCGGGTGCGAACTGTCCGTCGCCCCGGACCAGCGGTCGGCCTGGGTGAACCTCGCCCGCACGGCCCGCTGGATCCCCGGCTCCGGCTGGGTGGACGCGCCCGGCGCCGTCGAACGGCTCTCGCTCGCCGACGGCGCCACCTTGGCCGTCGCCGAGGTCGCCCACCCCGTCACGCTCACCGCCGCCACCGACGGCCGGATCGCGCTCCGCGACACCCGCAACGACCGGCCGAAGACCCCGACGGTGCTGCTCGCACCGGAGCGCCCCCAGTCCGCCGGGCCCGTGCTCGGCGGCTACGACGCGCGCAACAACTGGTTCGGGGTCCGGCGCAGCCCCGAACTGCTCTTCCTCCAGGGCAAGAAGAAGAAGTACTGGAAGGACAAGTGGGTCGTCGCCGTCGACCCCGAGGGCGACGGTCGCGGGGAGGTCCGTCGGCTGTTCCCGCTCGCATGGGACACCGACCGCGCCGGCCACCTCTTCGGCGGCCCGGCCGTCCGACTGGACGGCGCCCTGGTCCACGCCGGCCAGGTCCACCACGGGAGCGGGCTGCAGCCCGGCCACGCGTTCATCGTCCGCCGCCGCTTCCCCGACGGTCTGCCGCAGTGGGTGTTCACCGGGGACCACCTGGTCACGGCCCTGGACACCGACGGCACGACCGTCTTCGCCGCGCTCACCTCCGGCGAGATCCTCGCCCTCGACGCGGCCGACGGCACCCAGCGCTGGCGCACCCGCCTCACCGTCGACGGCATCCCGACCGTCGCGCTCTCGCTCACCGTGCCCGGCCCCGGCCGGCTGCTCCTCGGCACGGTCGACGGCCGGATCCTCCTCACCTGAACCGACGGCGCCGGCCGCCCGGGGGTGGGCCGGGCGGCCGGTGGTGGTGCCGTCGGTTCGGGGTCAGCTGGTGGCGATCGCGGTGTCGTCGATCACGAAGCTGGTCTGGAGGGAGGCGTCCTCGGTGCCGGTGAACTTGACGGTGACCGACTGGCCCGCGTACCCGGAGAGGTCGAAGGTCCGCAGCTGGTAGCCGGCGGCCGCGTCGGCGTTCGAGTAGGTCTTCAGCGTGGTGCCGTTGGCCTGGACCGTCAGCTTGTCGTACGCCGTGGTGCCGGACTCACCGGTGTCGATGTGCAGGTAGAAGCTGAGGGTGGCCTTGCAGCCGGCCGGGATGGTGACCGTCTGGGACAGCGTGTCGGAGTGGGTGGAGCCGTAGCCGTTCAGCCAGGACTTCCACGAACCGCCGTGCGCGGCCTGCGAGGAGGAGTTGTCGACCACGCCGCTGGAGGCGGTCCACGGCGCGGCCGTGCCCGTCTCGAAGCCCGCGTTGCCGAGCTGCTGCGCCGGGGTGCAGGTGCCGCCGCCACCGCCGGTGACCGTCCAGCTGAAGGCGGCGCTGCCGGTCTTGCCGGCCGAGTCCTTCGCGGTGACGGTGACGTTGAAGGTGCCGGCCGTCGTCGCGGTGCCGCTGATGACACCGGTGGAGGCGTTGATCGACAGGCCGGCCGGCAGGCCGGTGGCCGAGTAGGTGTACGGGGTCGAACCGCCGCTCGCCTGGATCTGGAGGTTCGCCGAACCGCCCACCGCCGTCGACTGGCTGCCCGGGTTGACCACCGAGACGGAGCCGCTGCCCGCGGGCTTCGTCAGCAGGCAGCCGCTGACGTTGAGGTCGATGACCCGCCCGTTGCCGAGGCAGGTGGTGAACCAGTAGGTCTCCTGGCCGTAGCTCTGGCCCTTGTTCGCGGTGGTGGTGCCGTCGGCCGCCACCTCGCAGGGGTTGTTGAGCGTGCACATCTCGCCGTCGTCGTTGCCGGTGTTGTTGATGCCGACGACCTTCTTCGTCGCGGCGTCGACGATCGGCGAACCCGAGGTGCCGTGCGTGGTGTTGCAGCCGGCGCTGTAGCGGATCGAGTCGCGCCAGGTCCAGGCGTCCTCGCGGAGCGTGCCGACGAAGCCGTTGACGGAGCAGTTCCAGGTCTGCTTCCAGTACGACGACGGTATGAACATCGCCGAGCCGTCGACCGGGTGCGTGTCACTGATCGTCAGCGCCGTCGCGCCGAACTTCGACGTGATCGACCCGAAGGTGTCGGTGAGCTGGTACAGCGCGACGTCGGTGCCCGTCATCGTCGCGTACAGGATCTTGTCGGCCTGCACGGTGCCGAGCGAGCCGCCCGAGGCGTTCAGCAGGGTGCCGCTGCGGCTGGCGGACTGGTTCTGGATGACCTGGCCGGCGGGCGGCATGGTCGGCAGACAGTGGCCGTTGGTGAGCATCATGGCCCGGTCGCCGTCGACCGAGGAGGGGTAACGCACCAGCGAGGCGGAGCAGTTGCTCAGCGCGATGGTGGACGTCAGGTCACCGGCCTGCACCGCCTGCGCGGGAACGGCCGCCACCGAGGTCAGCACCCCGGCGACGACGACGCCCGCGGCGGACGCGGCGGCAAGTCTCTTGAACATGGCTCTCCTTGTGGGGGATGCGGGGCGTACGACCGGTTGCGGACGCCCGCGCCGCACGAAAGTGCCATGGCCACTTCAATCGGTCAACCATGCGAGCAGAAGTGGCTCGCGCAAATCCGCCCGGGTGGGCAGGAATCGACCGGACGACTCGTCAACTCGCCCTGTGCGGGCACGTTGAGTGACGGCACGCCGACGCGCGGATGGACCCCGTCAGCGGAGCGGGAGCACGGGACGGGTGGAGAGGCAGTCGAGGAGGTCCTCGTCGAACTCGCCGTCCTCGCCGTAGAAGAGCTCCACGAGGTCGGGGTGACGGTTGGCGGTGGCGAGCGGGAGCCAGGCCAGGACGGTGCCGTAGCCGCCGCAGACGGACTCGCCGCCGTCGCCGCCGTGGATCAGGCCCGGCTCGCCGGTGATCTCCGAGCGGTAGGTGTCGTAGGCGATGCGCAGGCCGAAGGCGTTGGGCCGGGCGTGCGGGCCGGTGGCGTCGCCGTACGGGATGCGGTCGAGCGGGAAGGTGTCGCCCCAGCGGAACAGGGTGTCGGCCCCGGCGCCGCACGCGTGCTCCCATTCGTCGGGGCTCGGCAGCCGCAGGCCCTCGCGGGCGAGGGCGGCCGGCATCTCGGCGGGCGGCACGGGCAGCGACTCGTCCTCGACGGCCATCAGCAGGGTCGGCACGGTGACCGTCCGGCGCGGGCTGAGCAGACGGGCGAGGTGGGCGTGCAGGTCCTCGTCGCCGAAGCCCTGGCTGACGCTCTCCTCGCGGTAGCAGGCGAGGAGCTCGGCGGACGGCCGCCAGGCCGCCACGTCGAACCCGACGGTGACCCGCCCGCCCGGTATCAGCGCGAACAGCCGCCCCCCGCGCTCGACGAGCACCCGGTGCAGCGGCGCACCCAGGTGCTCCAGCGCCTCGACCCGATCCACCCGCCCACCGGCCGCGTCCGCGACCTGGGCGGCGAGGCGGGAGGCGGCGGCGAGGTCGAGTCGGCGCCAGGCGGCGAAGGTGAGCGTGGCGAGTGGTTCGGGAGCCATGACGGGAGTGTGGCACGCGCCACTGACAATTGACTGGGAGTCGGCTGCCCGTCCGTTCACCCGTGCGGGCGAACCCCATTGCCGCGCTCCGCTCCCTCCTGGCACGCTGACGCCGCGTGACCATGCTTCCGAACACCGACGTCCGCACCGACGTCCGCACCGACGCCAGCACGGCTGTCCGCACCGGCGGGTGCCTGTGCGGGCGGGTCCGCTTCGAGGCCGCGGGTGCGCCCGACTACCCGCATGTGTGCAGTTGCCCGCACTGCCAGAAGCTGGCCGGCGGCCCGCTGATGTCCTGGGTGAGCTTCGAGCTGGCCGGCTTCCGCTGGACCGGGCCGACCGGCGAGCCCGCCTGGCACCACACCTGGCCGGACTCCCGGCGCGGGTTCTGCCCGACCTGCGGCAGCCAGGTGTGCGCCCAGGACGACGGCGCGCCGTGCATCGCGCTGACCCTCTCCGCCCTGGACGACGCGAGCGACCTCACCCCCGTCAACCAGAGCTTCCGCTCCGACGCCGTCCCCTGGCTGCCCCGGCTCCCCGACCGCCGCGACGGCGCCGCCCACTGAACGGCACCGGCACCCCTGACGGTCAGGCGAAGTCCCACATCTCGACGGCCACCCGCACCTTGCCGGGATCGGCGGTCGGGGTCACCTGGAGCTTCAGCGGGATCCGGGCGTCGAGGCCACGTTCGCCGGTGCGCACGGCGACACCCCCCGGCACGTCGCCGACCGTGCACCCGCTGATCGACGGCCCCCACCGGACCTCGTGGGCGGCGGGGAGACCGGCCTCGCGGAGGTGGTCGTCGGCCCGCTCCGCGGGGAGGTCGAAGCCGACGGTGAGCTCCCATTCGCTCTCCAGGGCAACGAAGCGGACGTTCTCCGCCCCTTCGGGCAGCCGGAACCCGAAGTGGTCGAGGGCGTCGTCGAGCGCCAGCGTGGAGGGCTCGCAGGCACGCGGGTCGTCGACCTGGTTGAGCCATTCGATCGCCTCCCCCCAGGACCTGGGCAGCACACCCGCCGAGGAGCCGACGAGGACGATCGTCGCGATGGTCACGAGGGCAAGGAAGGACACCACCGGCATCACGCACCCCAGCGCCAGCCAGACCCGCAGACCCGGTCGGCCTCGTCCGGAGCAGCCCGCCAGCACCGCCCGTGCCGCCTCGTCGTCCGTCATCGACGCTCCCCCGGCGTGACACCCGCCCGCGCAGTGCCCGCGCCGGTCGCGAAGGTCGTCTGGGCCGGCAGTGGAGGGCGGGTGTCGGGGTCGGGGCTGGGGCCGGGGTCGAGGACCGGTGGGAGGCCGAAGAGAAAGAAGAGGACGGCGGCGATCAGCAGCAGGAGCGTCCCGGTCGAGGCGGCGCAGGCCACCACCAAGCAGCCCCGGCGCCGGTCCCGACCCGTGCCGCCCCCGCCCGCGTTGCCGTGATCCATCCGGCACCACCCCCCATAGTTTTTGAACCCGTTCATTTTGAACTCGTTCAAACTATAGCCGCACGGAAACGCCGGAGCGCCGCCGGTCGGACCCCCCTCCCGACCGGCGGCGCTCCGGGGGTGGTGGGTGCGGCGTCGTCAGGGCTGCGGGAAGGTGTCCTCGGGGACGTCGCTGGTCTTCGCGTTGCCGCCGACCTTCGCGGTGAGCGTGATCGACCAGGAGGTGTAGGTGCGGCCGGTCTCGAAGGCCAGGGTGTCGTCGAACTTCGTGTAGCCGCAGTTCTGGGTGAACATCTTCAGCGAGGAGTCCCAGTCGACGCCGTCGGAGAAGTACACCTCGTAGGTGCCGTCCTCGACGCCCTCGATCGACGCCTCCTTGCCCTTGCCGACGTACAGCGAGTGGACCGGCTTGCCGCTCAGCACGAGCGAGACCACGGAGTCGGTGCTGCCGGCCGAGTTGTCGACCTTCAGGACGCCCGAGCCACGCAGGCGGCCCTTGCGGATCAGGGTGTCGTTGGCGAGCGAGCGGGTCTGCTGCTGGGGGGTCTGCGGGACGGTGAAGTTGGTCGCGTAGCCCGCGGCGGTCATCTGGGCCAGCGCCGCGGGGACGCCCTTGAGGCCCTCGGAGAGGCCGACCTGGGCGTAGGCGGAGCCGGTGGTGCAGAAGGCCTTCGCCTTGATGTCGCTGCGGACCTTGGTGAGGTCGGTGGCGAGCTGGGAGAGCGCCGTGACCAGCTGGCGCTGGGCGGTGCCGACGGTGGCCGGCGCGGTGGTCCGGCCGATGCTCTGGCTGGCCGAGTTGGCGGCGGTGGCCGCCTCCTGGAGGCCGATCATGAAGTTGGTCATGTTGGCGGCCGGGTTGATCTTGCCCAGCGCGACCCCGACGGGATCGACGTAGCCGGCCAGGACCGGGCCGTACGGCGGCGGGGTGTAGACCGGCGTCGGGGTCGGGGTGTAGGTCGGTGCGGGCAGGGCGCTGAAGCCGCCGTCCGAGGAGGTGGACGCGGCCGGGGTGGTGGCGGGGCCACCCGAACTGCTCGATCCGCTCGCGGTGCTGCCCGAACCGCTGCTGGAACAGGCCGCCAGGAGTAAGGCGGTGCCGACCGCCAGGCCGGCCTTGGTGAAGGACTTCATACCGCGCCCCCGGTGCTCTCTTGAGTGTTCTCTCATGCACGCTCCGTGCAATCTGCTGTCCCCGCGGACATGATCCCGACCCGGCAAGACCCGGTCAACAGGGCGTACAGACGGCGCACCGAAGCGAATATGGGGCGCATAAGGGGGCGCACGGAGCGGCGCAGCGGGTCAACTACCATCGGGACGTGCTGAGCCTCACGGGACTCCCCCTCCAGATCGTCGCCTCCGTCATCGCGATCGGCGTCTTCGCCGCCACGATGTGGCTGTGGCCGAGATTCGGCGGAGGCGGCTGGAAGGCCTGGTCGGGACGGATCGGCGCGTTCCTCGCCACCCAGGTCGCGGTGCTGGTCGCGATGGGCCTGGTCGCCAACGGCTACTTCGGCTTCTACAGCTCCTGGAGCGACCTGCTCGGCACCAACGGCAAGCCCGGCACCGTCGTCGACCACCAGCCGAACGCGGCCGCCGCCCTCGCCGTCACCGGCGAGAAGAACATGTACTCGGCGCAGGGCTCGGCCCGCGACCGCTCCGGGCTGATCCAGGAGGTCTCGGTCAAAGGAGCGAGCAGCGGACTGAGCAGCGACGCCTACGTCTACCTGCCCCCGCAGTACTTCCAGCCGGAGTACGCGCAGCGCAAGTTCCCGATGGCGCTGGTGCTGGCCGGCTACCCGGGCTCGGCGGAGAAGCTCATCACCCTGATGCAGTACCCGGCGTCCGCGCTCACCGCGATCGAGCAGCAGAAGCTGCCGCCGACCGTCCTGGTGCTGATGCGGCCCACCCTGGTCGGCAACCGCGACACCGAGTGCATGGACGTCCCCGGCGGGCCCCAGGTGGAGACCTTCTTCACCAGCGACCTGCCGAAGGCGCTGGCCGGCAACTACCGGATCGGCACCGACCCGGCCAACCGCGCGGTGATCGGCAACTCCACCGGCGGCTACTGCGCGCTGAAGTTCGCGCTGCGCAAGCCGGACGCCTACCGCGCCGCGATCTCGCTCTCCGGCTACTACACCGCGCCGATCGACGAGACCACCGGCGACCTGTTCGCCGGCAACGCCCAGCTGAAGCAGGAGAACGACCTGGTCTGGCGGCTGAAGAACAAGCCCGCCGAGCCGGTCTCGCTGCTCCTCGCCACCAGCTACGACGAGAACAACTACGAGGGCACTCAGGCCATGGTCAACTCCTTCAAGGCGCCGACCAAGCTGTCCACCATCACCCTCGACACCGGCGGCCACAACTTCCACACCTGGACCCGGGAGATCCCGCCCGCCCTGGAGTGGCTCGGCAAGCACCTGACGATGCCGCAGGCCGCGTAGCGGTCCCGGACCGCCGGGGCGGGGCCGGCCGCGATCCACAGGCGGCTCACACCCCGGTCTCACCCTCCTCTCAGCCGGGCGCCCGAACGTAGCGCCCATGACCACGACCAGCCTCACCCCGCCGGCCGGTGAACCCTGGCCGGAGGCCGGGGACTACCCTCCCCCGCTGCTGCCGCCCGCCCCCGCCGCTGCCGACACCCGGGAGGAGCCGCCGCTCTTCCCGGAGTTCCCGCTGCCGCCCGTCGGCCCCAAGGGCCCGGCGTCCTGGGCCGGGCGGCTGCGGACCCTGCCGGGCCGGGCCTGGCGCGGGCGGGCGGACGACCCGCGCTGGGTGCGGCCCGCCCTGCTCGGTCTGCTGGCCGCCACCGCCGTCCTCTACCTCTGGGGCCTGTCCGCCTCCGGCTGGGCCAACGCCTTCTACTCGGCCGCCGCCCAGGCCGGCAGCCAGAGCTGGCAGGCCTTCTTCTACGGCTCCTCCGACGCCGGGAACTTCATCACCGTCGACAAGCCGCCGCTCGCGCTCTGGCCGATGGCCCTCTCGGCGCGCGTCTTCGGGCTCTCCTCGTGGTCGCTGCTGGCCCCGCAGGCGCTGATGGCGGTCGCCACCACCGCCGCGCTGTACGCGACGGTGCGCCGCCGCTTCGCCCCGCTCGCCGGGCTGCTGGCGGGCGTCGCGTTCGCGCTGACGCCGGTGGCGGCGCTGATGTTCCGCTTCAACAACCCGGACGCGCTGCTGGTGCTGCTGCTCACTTTGGCCGCGTACGGGCTGGTGCGGGCGGTCGAGGCGGCCGGCACCCGGTGGCTGGTGTTCACCGGGGTGATGTTCGGACTGGCCTTCCTCACCAAGACCCTGCAGGCGTTCCTGGTGCTGCCCGCGTTCGCGCTGGTCTACCTGGTGGTGGCGCCGACCGGGCTCTGGCGGCGGGTCCGGCAGCTGCTGGCGGCCGGGCTGGCGCTGGTGCTGTCGGGCGGCTGGTGGGTGGCGGTGGTCGAGCTGGTGCCCGCGTCCGCGCGCCCGTACGTCGGCGGCTCGCAGGACAACAGCTTCCTGTCGCTCACCTTCGGCTACAACGGCCTCGGCCGGCTCAACGGCGAGGAGACCGGCAGTGTCGGCGGCGGCGGCCGAGGCCGCTTCCCGGCCGGGCTGGAGGCCGTCGGCGGCGCCCCCGGCGGGGCGGCGGGCGCGGTCCCGGGCGCGGTACCGGGCGGGGCGCCCGGTGCGGCGGCCGGCGGGATGCGGGGCGGGGGCGGCTGGGGCCAGACCGGCCTCACCCGGCTGTTCGACGGCGACATCGGCGGGCAGATCGCCTGGCTGCTGCCGGCGGCGCTGATCCTGCTGCTGTTCGGCCTCTGGGCCACCCGCCGCCACCTGCGCACGGACACCGCGCGCGCGGCCTTCCTGGTCTGGGGCGGCTGGCTGGTCTGCACCGCGCTGACCTTCAGCTTCATGTCCGGGATCTTCCACCAGTACTACACGGTGGCGCTGGCCCCGGCGATCGCCGCGCTGGTCGGCATGGGCGTGGACGGGCTCTGGCGGGCCCGGCACCGGCTGCCGTACGCGGCGGTGCTGGCCGGGACGCTCGCGGTGACGGCGGTCTGGGCGTACGTGCTGCTCGGCCGGAGCGCTGACTTCCTGCCCTGGCTGCGCTGGACGGTGCTGGTGGGCGGGCTGCTCGCGGCGCTGACGCTGCTGCTGGCCGGGCCGCTGGGCACCCGGCTCGCGAAGGGCGCCGGGGGCACCGGGGACGGCGGCCGCCGGTTCGCCGGGCGGCTGACCGCCGTGGCGGGCCTGGCGGGCGCGGCGGCGGCGCTGGGCGGCCCGGCGGCGTACGCGGTGGACACGGTCGGCACCCCGCACACCGGCTCGATCGTGACGGCCGGCCCGGCGGTGCAGGGCGGGTTCGGCCCGGGCGGCGGGCTGCGGCGCGGTCCGGGCGGGTTCGGGCCGGGCGGCGGCGAGCAGGTGTTCATGCTCAACGGCCAGGCGTTCACGCCCCCGCAGGGCGGCGGCCAGGCCTTCCCCCAGCCGAACGGCCGGGACGGCCGACGCGGCACCGCCGACCCGTACGGCATGGACGGCGGCGCGGGCGGCCCCGGCGGTATGGGCGGCCCCGGCGGCATGGGCGGCATGGGCGGGCTGCTGAACGGCGCCAAGGTGAGCGAGGAGGCCGCCACCCTGCTGCGGCAGGACGCCGACCGCTACCGCTGGGCCGCCGCGACCAGCGGCTCGCAGAACGCCGCCAGCTACCAACTCGCCTCCGGCGAACCGGTGATGGCCCTCGGCGGCTTCAACGGCACCGACCCGTCGCTCAGCCTGAGCGCCTTCCAGGAGTACGTCCGGGACGGCAAGGTGCACTGGTTCATCGGCGGCGGCTCCCGCCGCCCGGCCGGCGCCGGCGGCGAAGAGGGTCAGTCGCAGAGCGCGCAGATCGAGGCCTGGGTGGCGGGCCACTACACCGCCCGCACGGTCGGCGGCTCGACCTTCTACGACCTCAGCGCTCCGCCCACATCCTGAGCGGAGCAGAACGGGAGGGGCGCACCGGACACCGCCGGCGCGCCCCTCCCGCATGTCACTCCTTGTCGGTCGCGCACCGGATCCCGGCGGCCGGCACGGTGCCCTCCAGCAGGTAGGCGTCCACCGAGTCGCGGATGCACGTGCTCCGGCCGTAGCCGGTGTGGCCCTCGCCCTCGCGGGTGAGCAGCACGGCGTTGCCGAGCTGGGCGGCGAGCTTCTCGGCGTTGGCGTACGGCGTGGCCGCGTCGCCGGTGGAGCCGACCACGACGATCGGGTTCGCGGCCTTCGACGCGATCGGGTGCGCCTGCTCGGTCGAACGGAACGGCCAGTTGCGGCAGTCCGGGTCGAACAGCGCCATGCTCGGCTCGCGCCGGCTGATCAGCGGGGCCTTGGCGGCCATCTCGGCGTACGCGGCCTGGAGCGCGTCACCGGTCGGGACGTTGGTCGCGCCGTCGGCGCAGTAGATCGCGGTGTAGGCGTCGGCGGAGACGTTGAAGTGCCCCTCCTTGTCGCGCTTGTTGTAGGTGTCGGTGTAGGCGAGCAGGTTGTCGCCCTTGCCGCGGACCATGGCCCAGCCCAGGCTGTTGCGCAGGTCGTCCCAGGCGCTCTCGTCGCCGTAGAGGCCCTCGATCATGCCGGTCCAGGCGGCGTTGGCGGTCAGGAGGCGACCGCTCGCGGTCTTGAGCGGCTTCTGCTTGAGGCCGTCGAGGAAGTCGGCGAGCTTGTCGGCGGCCTTCTCCGGGTCCTTGCCGAGCGGGCACTGGTCCTTCTTCGCGCAGTTCGCGGCGAAGGCCCGCAGCGAGCGCTCGAACCCGGCGTACTGCTCGACGTTGTTCTCGGCCAGCGGCTTGGCCGGGTCGACCGCGCCGTCCAGGACCAGCCGGCCCACGCGGTCCGGGAACTCCTCGGCGTACACGCTGCCGATGTAGGTGCCGTAGGACAGGCCGAGGTAGTTGAGCTTCTGGTCGCCGAGCGCGGCGCGCAGCACGTCCATGTCGCGGACGGTGTTGCGGGTGCCGATGAAGGGCAGCAGCTTGCCGTACTTGGCCTGGCAGGCGTCGGCGAGGACCTTGCCGTGGTCGGGGCCGGGGTTGTCGGTGGTGAGCCACTCGTCGCGGGTCTTGTCGTCGAGGCAGTTCACCGGGGAGGTCTCACCGGCACCGCGCGGGTCGAAGCCGACGGTGTCGAAGCGCTCGTCGACGGCGCCCTTGAACTGCTTGGGGTAGCGCCGGATCATGCCGGCACCGGCGCCGCCCGGGCCGCCGGGGTTGATGACGATGGAGCCGATCCGCTGGTCCGGCTTGGCGGCGAGGCTCCGGGCCACCGCCACGTCGAGGGTCTCGCCGCTCGGGTTGGCGTAGTCCAGCGGGACCTTGAGGGTCGCGCACTGCGCCTTCGACTCGTCGGTCTTCTCGGTCTTCGGGTCGTCCTGGCAGGCCGCCCAGGCGAGTTGCTGGCCGTAGAAGGCCTTGAGCGCCGGGTCCGCCTGGCCGGTCGGCTTGACCGTCGGGGTGGGCGTGGCGGTCGGGGTGGGGGTGGCCGTGGGCGGGTCGGACGGCGTGGGCGCGGTGGTAGCGGCGGGCGACGGCGTACCGGAGGCCGCGTCGGTGGAGCCGGCCGAACCGGAGCAGCCGGCCAGCAGGGCGGCCGCGGCGACGGCGGGCAGGGCGCGTCGGGAGAACCGGGTGATCATCGAATGCACCGCATACGAATACCATCTGACGATCACACGGTTCGCGCCGCCCTACCCGCCACCGTCGCCGCACCCCGCACCATCCGGACATAGGGCGACGAATCGTTTCGTCAATCGCCGGTCAGCCGCCCGTCAGCCGCCGCACTGCGCCAGCATCGCCTTCTTGTCCGCGTCCGTGACCGGCAGCTGGTACTTCAGCGACACCTGCGCGAACCGCACCGCGTACGCGCAGCGGATCCGCGGGTCGGCGGGCAGCCAGGCGGCCGGACCGGAGTCGCCCTTGGAGGCGTTCTGCGAGCCGTCCGCCGGGATCAGGTTGAGCGGGTCGTTGGCGATCTGGACGCGCTTGGCCTTGTCCCACCCGCTCGCGCCCATCTGCCAGTCGTAGGACAGCGGCATCACGTGGTCGATCTGTATCTTCGACGCCTGCTGCTTGCTCCACTGCACCGACCTGCCGGTGTACGGGTCGTGGATGGTCATCGCGGTGACCACGCACTTCGAGCCGTCCTTGCGCTCGACCCCCGTGCCGTCCCGGGCCAGCAGATCGTTGCGGGTGTCGCAGTTGTTGTGGCCGCCCGGGACGCCGTCGACGTTGTCGGTCCAGGCCGGACCGAACTCGTTTCGGTCGTAGCCGTCCTTGCTGCCAGTACGGGCGGTGGCGACCTTGCCGATCAGCTCGCGGCCGGCCTGCTGGTCCTCGGCCGAAGTCAGCGGCGCCAGCCCGGGCTTGGTGCCGTCGGGGTTCTGCAACGGGCTGGTGCCCGTCCCCGCGCCGGAGGCGGCGGCTCCGGCGTCGGCGTCGACCCGCTTCCCGGCGCCGGAGCAACCGGTCAGCGCCAGGGCGGATATCAGGAACACGGTGGCGGCGGACAGGACGGTGCGGCGGGCGGGCACGGAGGACTCCCCAGATGGCGGGCGGCTGACGGCGCACCAGCACACCAGCCGCTCCACACCCGGTCAAGGCACCACAACACGCACCATTTCGATCATGGCGAAGCTCACACCGCGCCAGCCGCCGATCCCCGGACCGTCTCCGCCACGACCACCGCGACCGGCGTCGCCGTCACACCCAGCACCTCCTCCGTGCGCGCCGAGTCGACCAGCAGCGGCCGGTCGTACAGGTACGCCATCTCCGCCACCTCGGCGAGCATCTCCTCGAACCCCGGCACCCGGGCCAGTTCCGCCGTCGTGATCGAGCTGAGCGCCGGCTCCGGCGCGCCGGCCGCCGCCGCCAGCTGCCGGGCCAGGTCGCCGGCGGACGCCTCGCTGGTGCTGGGCACGTGCCAGGCCCGGCCCCAGGAGGCCTCGCTGCGCGCGGCGGCGATCAGCGTGTCGGCCACGTCGCCGACGTAGCTCCAGCTGTGCGGGGCGGCCAGGTCGGCGGGGTAGCCGACCGGCTCGCCGGCCAGCACGGCGGGCACCACCGTCGCGCCGAACAGCGAGGCCGCGCCGGGGCCGACGAAGTCGCTCGCCCGGACCTCGGTGGCGCGCACCCGGCCCGCCCGGTGGGCGGCCTCGGCGTCCGCCCACAGGCGCGCCCGCAGGGTGCCCTTGCGGCTGTTCGGGGCGGCGGGGAGGTCCTCGGTGATCCGGCCGTCGACCGGGCCGTAGCCGTAGACGTTGCCGAGCATCACGTAGCCCGCGCCGGTCCGTTCGGCGGCGGTCAGCAGGGCGGCGGCGAGCGGCGGGAACTCGGTGAGCCAGCGGTGGTAGGCCGGCGCGGCGCAGTTGATCAGCGACGCCGCGCCGTCGACCAGCGCGGTGAGCGCGTCGGCGTCGGTCGCGTCGGCGGCGACCCGCTCGATGCCGGGGTGCGCGGGGCCGGTGCCGCGCCGGGTGACCAGGCGGACCCGCTCGCCGGACTCGGCGAGGCGCAGGGCGGTGGCGGTGCCGGTCGAGCCGGCGCCGGTGACGACGTGGAAGGACACGGGGATCTCCCGGGTTGGTGAGGGTGACGGAGGAGTGGACGGCGCCGGACCAGCGGCGCCGTGATCAACTCTCGTTCCGGGCCCGGTCGTGCGACAGGGCTCCCGCTGCCAAGGTTCCGGAGGTTCTGGCCATGCCCTCACCCGCGGACGTCCACCGGGTCGCGGTCGTCGCCGTGCCGCCGGCGACCGCCTTCGACCTGTCCATCCCCGACATCGTCTTCGGCTCCGCCGAACTGGACGGCCGCCCGGCCTACCGGGTGCGGATCTGCACGGCCGAGCCGGGGCCGGTGGCGACCACCGGCAGCCTCCAGGTGGTCGTCCCGCACGGCCTGGACGTCCTGGCGGAGGCCGACACCGTGATCGTGACCGGCTCCGGCTCCCGCACCGAGGCGGACGAACGCGTCCTCGCGGCGCTGCGCGCGGCCGCGGCGCGGGGCAGCCGGATGGCCTCGATCTGCACCGGCGCGTTCGTGCTCGCCCAGGCCGGCCTGCTGGACGGGCACGACGCCACCACCTACTGGGTGCAGGCGGGCGCGTTGGAGCACCGGTTCCCGAAGGTCCGGGTGCGGCCGCAGGCGCTGTTCGTCGACGACGGGCCGGTGCTCACCTCCGCCGGACTGACCGCCGGGATCGACCTGTGCCTGCACATGGTGCGCACCGACCACGGGGCGGCCGTGGCCAACGCGGTGGCCCGGCTGGCGGCGGTCTCGGCGGTCCGCGACGGCGCCCAGGGGCAGGTCCTGCCGACGCCGGTCGCGGCGGCCGACGGCAGCTCGCTCACCGCCACCCGCGCCTGGGCGCTGACCCGGCTGGCCGAGCCGCTGACGCTGGCCGAACTCGCGGCCCACGCGGGGGTGAGCGTGCGCACCCTCAACCGCCGCTTCCAGGGCGAGACCGGGACCACCCCGCTGCAGTGGCTGCTCACCCAGCGCATCGAACAGGCCCGGGAACTGCTGGAGTCCACCGACCTGCCGGTCGACCAGGTCGCCACCCGGGCGGGCTTCGCCACCCCCGACTCGCTGCGCCGCCACCTCCTGCAGCGGATCGGCATGACCCCGCGCTCCTACCGCGCCCACTTCGCCCGCCCGGTCCGCGCGGGGGCGAACTTCCCGCTGCACGTGACCGGTTGACGACCCGGGCGCCACCCCGACCCTAGGGCCTGTCTCTTGGATTTTGTCGCGACCCCGGCAAGGATCCAAGAGACAGGCCCTAGCCTCCGATCGCCGACATCGGGCGGTCCGGGCGGACGAAGTCGGCGGCGCCGATCGCGTGGCCGGGGCCCTTGCGGGCGACGGCGGCGCGCCAGGCGGCCTCGATGCGGTCGTCCCCGGCGCCGCCGCGCAGCAGGGCGCGCAGGTCGGACTCCTCGGTGGCGAACAGGCAGTTGCGCAGCTGTCCGTCGGCGGTGAGCCGCACCCGGTCGCAGCCGCCGCAGAACGGGCGGGTGACGGAGGCGATCACCCCGACCACCGCGTCCGTACCGGCGATCCGCCACTCCTCGGCGGGCGCGTGGCCGGGCCGCCCGGCCGGGACCAGCTCGAAGCGCTCGCCGAGCCGGGCGAGGACCTCCGCCGCGGTGACCATCCGGTCCCGGTCCCAGGCGCCCTGCGCGTCCAGCGGCATCGACTCGATGAAGCGCATCCGGTAGCCGTGGGCGAGCGCGAACTCCAGCAGGTCGGCGAGTTCGTCGTCGTTGACGCCGCGCACCGGGACGGCGTTGACCTTGACCGGTGCGAGCCCGGCGGCCCGGGCCGCCGTCAGCCCGGCCAGGACGTCCGCGAGCCGGTCCCGGCGGGTCAGCGCGGCGTACCGCTCGGGGCGCAGGGTGTCCAGGCTGACGTTGACCCGGTGCAGGCCGGCCGTCGCGAGCGCGGACGCGGTCCGGGCCAGCCCGATGCCGTTGGTGGTCAGCGACAGCTCGGCTCCCAGGCCGGCGATCCGCCCGACCAGCGCGGGCAGACCGCGGCGCAGCAGCGGCTCACCGCCGGTCAGCCGGACCGCCGTGATCCCCAGCCGCCCGGTGGCCACCCGCACCAGCCGGACCACCTCGTCGTCGGTGAGCACCTCGGCGCGCGGCAGCCAGGCCAGGCCCTCGGCCGGCATGCAGTAGGTGCAGCGCAGGTTGCACCGGTCGGTGAGCGACACCCGCAGATCGGTGTGCACCCGCCCGAACCGGTCCACCAGGGGCCGCGCCGCGGCGCCGGCACCCGGCGGGGCGCCGCCCACCGACGCGGCGGGCGACTCCCCCGCCGCCCCGTCCCCCGCCCTCGCCGACCCGGCGGCCGTGGCCGACACCGCCCCTGCGCCGGGCGGCTCGACGGCAGGCGACCCGGCAGCAGGCGGCCCGCCGGAGGGCGACCCGCCGACGAACGGCTCGACGGCGGGCGACTCAGCAGCGGGCACCCCACCCCTCGGCGACCCGCCACCGGGCACCCCGCCGCCCCGCGACCCCCCGGCCGGTGTGGTGCCCGTCGATACCGCGTTCATCCCCGTGGTCCTCATCCGCCCAGTACAGGGGCCCGGCCGCCGGAACTCCAGCGGCCGATTCACCGGGGCGGGCCCGGTCGCCGTCCGCCGGGGTTGTGGGTTCGTCCAAGGTCGCCCGGCCCGGGCTGCGTGGCGGCGGCCCGGGCGGGCACCCTGTGCGCATGGAACAGAGGGAGGACGCGGTCACCGCGCTGGTGCTGGCGGCGGGCGGCGGGCGGCGGTTGGGCGGGCGGCCGAAGGCGCTGCTCCGGTACGGGGGGCGGCCGCTGGTGGAGCACGCGGTGGCGGTGGTGCGGGCCGGCGGGTGCCGAGAAGTGACGGTGGTGGTCGGGGCGGCCCGGGACCGGGTCCGCTCGACGGCGCATCTGCCGGGCTGCCGGCTGGTGGCCAATCCGGACTGGGCGGGCGGCATGGGCTCGTCCCTGCGGGCCGGCCTTGCCGCCCTCCCCGCGCGGTCCTCGGCGGCGCTGGTGATGCTGGTGGACACGCCGGGGGTGAGCGCGGGAGCGACGGGCACCA
>NZ_JBFBDO010000118.1:0-24880 GCF_040683335.1 Kitasatospora sp. NPDC093806 | reverse complement strand
AAGAAGGGCCGCTCGGTGGTCGACCAGGCCGCCGCGGTGGTGATCCTGCAGACCGCCCTTGAGTCCGCACGGGCCCCTCTCCGGGACGTTAGATCAGACCGGTCAGCCGGCCGCCTCGACGCTCTCGCCGGGCGGGCGTCCGCTCACCCGTTCGGACTCAAGGGCGGTCTGCAGGATCACCACCGCGGCGGCCTGGTCGACCACCGAGCGGCCCTTCTTCGCCTTGACCCCCGAGGCCCGCAGGCCGTGGGTCGCGGTGACGGTCGACATCCGCTCGTCGACCAGCCGGACCGGCACCGGCCAGAGCCGGTTGGCCAGCCGGGCCGCGTAGCCGCGGACCTTCTCGGCCGCCGGGCCCTCCTTGCCGCTGAGCGAGCGCGGCAGCCCGACGATCACCTCGATCGCCTCGTACTCCTCGACGATCGCGGCGATCCTGGCCTGCGACTTCACCCCGGCCGGGACGGTCTCGACCGGCGTGGCGAGCACCCCGTCGGGGTCGCAGGACGCGACCCCGATCCGGGCGTCCCCGACGTCGACGGCGATCCGCCGTCCACGCCGGAAGGGCTTCTCCTCGAACTCCATCAGGAGGCGCGCTCCGCGACCAGGCCGCGCACGGCGGCGATGGCCTCGTCGACCGCGGCCGGGTTGGTGCCGCCGCCCTGGGCGACGTCGTCCTTGCCGCCACCGCCGCCGCCGAGGGTCTTGGCGGCCGTGCGGACCAGCTCGCCGGCCTTGATGCCGCGGCCGCGGGCGTCCTCGTTGGTGGCGATCACGGTCAGCGGACGGTCGTTCGCCACGGTGAAGGCGGCGACCACGGCCGGACGCGAGCCGAGCCGGCCGCGCACGTCCAGGACCAGCTTGCGCAGCTCGTCGGCGCCGGTGCCGTCGGCGACCCGGGCGGCCACCACGGCGATGCCGTGCACGTCCTCGGCCGAGTCGGCGAGACCCGCGGCGGCCGCGAGCACCTTCTCGGCGCGGAAGCGCTCGATCTCCTTCTCGGCGTCCTTGAGCTTGGCGAGCATGCCGGAGATCTTCTCCGGCAGCTCCTCCGGGCGGCCCTTGACCAGCTCGGTCAGCTGGGCGACCACGGTGTGCTCACGGGCCAGGAAGCGGTAGGCGTCGGCGCCGACCAGGGCCTCGACGCGGCGCACGCCGGAGCCGATCGAGGACTCGCCGAGCAGCTTCACCAGACCCAGCTGGGCGGTGTTGCCGACGTGGGTGCCACCGCACAGCTCCTTGGAGAAGTCGCCGATGGTGACGACCCGGACCTCGTCGCCGTACTTCTCGCCGAACATCGCGATGGCGCCGGCCTTGCGGGCCTGGTCCATCGTCATGACCTCGGCGGTGACCTCCAGCTCGCGGGTCAGCACGTCGTTGATCTTCTGCTCGACGTCGACCAGCACGCTGCCGGGCACGGCGGCGGGCGAACCGAAGTCGAAGCGGAAGCGGCCCGGCGCGTTCTCCGAACCGGCCTGGGCGGCCGTCGGGCCGAGCGCGTCGCGCAGCGCCTGGTGGGTCAGGTGGGTGGCCGAGTGGGCGCGGGCGATCGCCCGGCGGCGCTCGACGTCGATGGTGGCGTACGCGGACGAGCCGAGCACGACCTCGCCGAACAGCACGCCGCCGGAGTGCACGATCACACCCGGGACGGGCTGCTGCACGTCGCGGATCTCGACGACCGCGCCGGACTCCAGCCGGATCCGGCCGTGGTCGGCGAGCTGGCCGCCGCCCTCGGCGTAGAACGGGGTGCGGTCGAGGATGATCTCGACCTCGTCGCCCTCCGAGGCGGCCGGCGCCGGGACGCCGTCCACCAGCAGGCCGACCACGGTGGCCTCGCCCTCGGTGAGGGTGTAGCCGGTGAACCGGCTGGCGCCGGACTTGTCGGCGACCTCGCGGTACGCGGCGACGTCGGCGTGGCCCATCTTCTTGGCCTTGGCGTCCGCCTTGGCGCGGTCCCGCTGCTCCTGCATCAGGCGGCGGAAGCCGGCCTCGTCGACCTGGAGGCCCTGCTCCTCGGCCATCTCCAGGGTCAGGTCGATCGGGAAGCCGTAGGTGTCGTGCAGCTTGAAGGCCTGGTCGCCGGAGAGCACGGCGCCGCCGGACTGCTTGGTCTCGGTGACCGCGGCGTCCAGCAGGTTGGTGCCGGCCTTCAGGGTCTGCAGGAAGGCCGCCTCCTCGCCGACGACGACCGTCTCGATCCGCTTGCGGTCGCTCTCCAGCTCCGGGTACTGCGGAGCCATCGCCTTGATCGCGATGTCGGTGAGGTCCTTGGCGACCACGCCGGTGGCGCCCAGCAGGCGCATGTTGCGGATGGCGCGGCGCAGGATGCGGCGCAGCACGTAGCCGCGGCCCTCGTTGCCGGGGGTGACGCCGTCGCCGATCAGCATCAGCGCGGTGCGGATGTGGTCGGTGACCACGCGCAGCGAGACGTCCGACTTGTGGTCGGCGCCGTAGGTGTGGCCGGTCAGCTCGGCCGCCCGGTCCAGGATCATCCGGCTGGTGTCGATCTCGAAGAGGTTGTCGACGCCCTGCAGGATGGCGGCGAGGCGCTCCAGGCCGAGGCCGGTGTCGATGTTCTTGCTCGGCAGGTCGCCGAGGATCTCGAAACCGTCCTTGCCGTCACCGTGGCCGCGCTCGTACTGCATGAAGACCAGGTTCCAGATCTCCAGGTAGCGCTCGCCGTTGACGGCCGGGCCGCCCTCCTCGCCGTACGCGGGGCCGCGGTCGTAGTTGATCTCCGAGCACGGGCCGCACGGGCCGGGGACGCCCATCGACCAGAAGTTGTCCTTCATGCCGAGGCGCTGGATGCGCTCGGAGGGGACGCCGATGACGTCACGCCAGATCTGCTCGGCCTCGTCGTCGTCCTTGTAGACGGTGATCCAGAGCTTCTCCTTCTCCAGGCCGTAGCCACCGTCCGCGACGGGAGTGGTGAGCAGCTCCCAGGCGAACTTGATGGCTCCTTCCTTGAAGTAGTCGCCGAAGGAGAAGTTGCCGCACATCTGGAAGAAGGAGCCGTGCCGGGTGGTCTTCCCGACCTCCTCGATGTCCAAGGTGCGGACGCACTTCTGCACGCTGGTCGCGCGCGAGAACTGCGGCTTGACCTCGCCCAGGAAGTACGGCTTGAACGGCACCATGCCGGCGTTGACCAGCAGCAGGGTGGGGTCGTCGGCGACCAGGGACGCCGACGGAACGACGGTGTGGCCGCGCTCCTCGAAGAAGCGCAGCCAGCGGCGGCGGATCTCTGCCGACTCCATTAGTGGTCCTTCCGGTTCGTACCGCCCCGCGGCGCGAGCGCGCGTCGGGGCGTTTCATCGATGGCTGGGGGCTTGCTGCGCGCGTCGTCGGACGATGCGCGGGCACTGCTGGACGGAGGCAGGGCGGCGGCCGGGCTACCGGGCGCCGCCGAGATAGCTCGGTACTGCGGCTCGCCCCGCAGCGGGCCGCGGCGGCGCGGCTCGACGACGGCGGTGCCGTCCAGTCCGAGGTCCTCGCGCAGCTGCTCCTCGCGCTCGGCCATGCCGGCCTTCACGTCCAGGGCGAACCGCTTGGCGACGTCGCCCAGGTGCAGCGCACCGCGCGCGGCGGTGCCGGAGAGGCTGTCGGGGGTGAGCCGGTGGACGGCCTCGTTGGCCTTGCCCATGGCCCAGACGGTGGCGCCGGCGCCGACCGCCATCCAGAAGATGCGTCGCACCATGCCGTCAGCCCCTCACCGCGCGCCGGACCCGGGAGAGCAGGCCGCTCTTCGGCGCGGTCGCGGCCCGCACCTCGGCCCGGATGAGCCTGGCCAGCTCCTCGCGCTCGCCCGGCTGGGTGGGCAGCGACGCGGTGCCCTGCTGCTTGGCGACCGCCTTGCGCACGCCGTAGCTGAAGGCCGCGACCTTGACCAGCGGCCCGCCGAGGGTGGCCGCGACGGTGGAGGAGAGCGCGTTGGCGTTGGCCGCGGCGTCCTGCACGTTGGCGGTGATCTCGTCCACCCGCTCCAGCTGCTCGTTGGCGCTGCGCACGGCGGCGCCGGCGTCGGTCAGCAGCGGCACGGCCTGTTCGGTGACGGCGGAGACCAGGACGGTGGCCTCCTTGAGCACCCGGGACAGCCGGACCAGGACGACGGCGAGCAGGGTGACCAGGACCGCCCAGAACACGGCGACGAGCAGACCGGCCAGCTCTCCCACGGACACCTTTGCGCGCTCCCTCGCCTTGCTGTTCTCCAGGGGAACCCTATCGCGACCACAACGGGTTTCCGGACCGGGTTATTCTCGCGGCCCCGCGCGCCGAACCGGTCGGGTGTGCGACCCGGCCGCGTAACCTACCCGCCGGTCACCTCGTTCTGCCAGGCGGGCCGCCACCCACGCGGCCCGGACGGATGCCCGGACCGACCCCGGACCGGGCCGCGATACGGGGAGCAGGGATTGGACGGCCAGGCGACACCACGGCCCACACCGCCATCACGGCCCAAACCGCCATCACGGCCCGCACCTCCGCCATGGCCCGCACCGCCGCCGGAGCGGCCGACGCCGGGGTGGCTCCCGGCCGAGGTCACCAGCTTCGTCGGCCGGCACCGCGAGCTGACCGAGCTGGCCCTGCTGCTGGCCGAGCGGCGGCTGGTGACGGTCACCGGCCCGGGCGGGGTCGGCAAGAGCCGGCTGGCGCTGCGCGCCGCGGCCCGGGCGGCCGGCGCCTTCCCGGACGGCACCTGGCTGGTCGAGGTGGCGCCGGTGCAGGACGGGCAGCTGCTCGGGCACGCCGTGCTGGAGGCGCTGCGGCTGACCGACGGCACCGCCCGGACCCCGCTGGACGTCCTCACCGAGCAGCTGGCCGGCCGTCGGCTGCTGCTGGTGCTGGACGGCTGCGAGCACCTGGTGCCGGCCTGCGCGGAGCTGGCCACGGCACTGCTGCGGGCGCTGCCCGGCCTGCGGGTGCTGGCCACCAGCCGACTGGCGCTGCGGACGGCGGGCGAGCACCTGCTGACCCTGGCGCCGCTGCCGGTGGACCCGGTGCCGGCCGGTCCCCCGCACCCGGGCTCGCTGCCGGACGCGGTGCGGCTGTTCGAGGACCGGGCCCGGGCGGTGCTGCCGTCGTTCGGGATCACCGCGGAGAACGCGGACGGCATCGCCCAGCTGTGCCGCCGGCTGGACGGCATCCCGCTGGCGGTGGAGCTGGCCGCCGGGCGGCTGCGGGCGCTGTCGGTGGAGCAGATCACGGTCCGGCTGGACGACCGGTTCCGGCTGCTGACCGGGGGCGATCCGGCGGCCCTGCCGCGCCATCAGACGCTGCGCACGACGATCGGCTGGAGTCACGAGCTCTGCACGGTGCAGGAACGTTTACTCTGGGCCCGCCTCTCGGTCTTCGCCGGGGGCTTCGACCTCGACGCGGCCGAGTACGTCTGCGCCGGCGAGGGCGTCGACCCGGACGAGCTGCTCGACCTGCTCACCGAGCTCGTCGCCAAGTCCGTGGTGCTGCGCGAGGAGTGCGCCTTCGGGGTGCGGTTCCGGCTGCTGGACACCCTGCGCGAGTACGGCCTCCAGTGGCTGCGCGCGGCCGGCGAGGAGCAGCGGCTGCTGCGCCGGCACCGGGACTGGTACCTGGGCGTGGCCACCTGGGGCGAGGTCGAGTGGTTCGGCCCCCGGCAGGCCGAGACCGCCGAGCGCACCGAGCTGGCGCACGCCAATCTGCGGGCCGCGCTGGAGTTCTGCCTGGCCGAGCCCGGCGAGGAGCAGATCGCCCTGCTGCTGGCCGGCACCCTCTGGTTCTACTGGGTCGGCTGCGGCCACCTCGGCGAGGGCCGGCACTGGTTGGACCGGGCCCTCGCGCTGGACCCGGAACCGACCGAGGCCCGGGCCAAGGCGCTCTGGGTGACCGGCTACATGGCCACCCTCCAGGGCGACCTGCTCTCCGCCCGGCCCGCGCTGGAGGAGTGCCGCCGCCAGGCACTGGCCACCGGCGACGACCGGGCGCTCGCCTACGCCGTGCACCGGCAGGGCTGCGCGGCGCTGATCGGCGACGAGCCGGCCCGGGCCGCCGAGCTGTTCGAGGAGGCGCTCTGGCACTACCGGACCATCGGCGAGCTGAACAGCAACGTGCTGATGGCGATGTTCGAGCTGGGCATCGCCTACCTGTTCCAGGGCGACCGGGAGAGCGGCGAGCTCTGGCTCGGCCAGGTCCGCGAGCTGTGCGAGGAGCACGGCGAGCAGTGGGCGTACGCGTACGGGCTCTACGCGCTGGCGTACTCGCACTGGCTGAACGGCGACGTACGGCCGGCCCGGGCACTGGCCCGGGAGAGCGTGCGGCTCAACCACCTGTTCAACGACCTGCTGGGGATCGTGCTGGCGATCGACCTGCTGGCGCTGCTGGAGACCGAGCCGGCCGGCCCGGGCGAGCCGGGCGACCTGCGCGAGGCCCGGGTGCTGCAGGGCGCCGCGCACCGGATCTGGCAGGCGGTCGGCAAGCCGTTCTTCGGCTCGCGCACCTTCAACGGCCCGCACCGGGCCTGCGCGGAGCGCGCCGTCGCCGGGCTGACCGAGCAGGAGTACGCCGACTTCTTCACCACCGGCACCCGGCTCGACCTGGACGCCGCCGTGCACCGGGCGCTGGGCGGCGGGGAGCACCCGGAGGACCCGGGGCCGCGCCCGGGCCCCGGCCCGACACCACCGCCGACGCCGCGGCCCTCCCCCGTCGGGAATAGTTGAAGATTCTCCTTTGCTGGACGGGTCGGAACCACCCGGCCCGTACGGAAGGAGCACCCCCGTGGCCACCAACATCGCCGACGAGTACCGCATGGCGAACTTCTACTTCGAGTCCAAGGCGTACACCGACGCCGCCAAGCTGCTCGAAGGCGTGCTCGCCGCGGAGCCGGCCAACCTCTCCGTCCGGCTGCTGCTGGCCCGCAGCTACTTCCACTCCGCGCAGCTGTCGAAGGCCGAGGCCGAGCTGCGCCGGGTGCTGGACGCCGACCCGGCCGAGGACTACGCCCGGCTGATGCTCGGCCGCACCCTGGAGCGCCGGGGCCGCGCCGAGGAGGCCCGCCCGCACCTGCGGCTGGCCGCCGCGATGACCGGCGAGGACCTCTGACCGTCCGGTCCCGGAAAAGGGGCGAGCCCCCGTCGCCACGAAGGCGACGGGGGCTCGCTGAGGTACTGCGGCGGGTCAGCGCGAGTAGTACTCGACCACGAGCTGCTCGTCACAGATCACCGGGACCTCCTTGCGCTGCGGCGCACGGTCCAGGCGGAAGGCCAGGGCCTTCAGGTTGACCTCGAGGTACTTCGGGGTCTGGCCCTCACCCGCGTAGCCACCCTCACGGGCGACCTGGAACGGGACCTTCTCCTTGCTGCGCTCGCGCACAGTCACCACGAAGCCCGGCTTCATCTGGTACGACGGCTTGTTGACCTTGCCGCCGTTGACCTCGATGTGGCCGTGGACGACCATCTGGCGGGCCTGGTAGATGGTGCGGGCGATGCCCGAACGCAGGACCAGGGAGTCCAGACGGGTCTCCAGCTCGGCGACGAGCGCCTCACCGGTCTTGCCCTCGGCCTTCTTCGCGCGGTCGAACGCGCGCGCCATCTGCTTCTCGCTCAGGTCGTACTGGGCGCGCAGACGCTGCTTCTCGAGCAGACGGACCTTGTAGTCCGAGTTCTGCTTGCGGCCACGGCCGTGCTGGCCGGGCGGGTACGGGCGGGCCTCGAAGTACTTGACGGACTTCGGGGTCAGCGGCACGCCGAGCGCACGCGCGATCTTGACCTTGGGACGCTTCTGGTTCGCCATGAACCAAACCTTCCTTGCTTTACGAATACGGCTTCACCAGGTGTTGACGGAGGTCGCACGTCGCGACCCGGAGAAAACCCCACCGCGCGAACGCGATGCGATCAGCCGCTCTCCGGAGCCGGGCACGGAAGTGCAAGCACACGAGTGGCCCACCGAGCCTGGGCTGGTGGGCTGCACGCGACACCGAAACGGTGCGCGACGCTCCTGGGCCCTCCACGAGGGAAGGCCGTCGCCGATGCCCCGCTGGTGCGGCCGGTCGGTCAGGGTCTCCCCTGCCGCCGTCCCGGGACATGGCACTCCGAGTGAGTATAGCTTCTAAACTCACTCCCCCTGCAGCCGCCCCCTGGTCCACTCGACCACGTCCGCGTAGCGGGCCTCGCCGCCGCGGCGGGTCGGCTGGTAGTACGCCTTGCCGTGCACCGCGTCCGGCGCGTACTGCTGGGCCGCGATGCCCTCCGGCAGGTCGTGCGGGTACTGGTAGCCCTTGCCGTGCCCCAGCTTGCCCGCGCCGCCGTAGTGCGCGTCCCGCAGGTGCGGCGGCACCGGGCCGGCCAGGCCCTGCCGGACGTCCGCGAGCGCCGCGTCGATCGCCAGGTAGGCGGCGTTCGACTTGGGCGCCAGGGCCAGCGCGATCGCCGCCTGGGAGAGGATGATCCGCGCCTCCGGAAAGCCGATCAGCGCCACCGCCTGGGCCGCCGCCACCGCCGTCTGGAGCGCCGTCGGGTCGGCCAGGCCGACGTCCTCGCTGGCCGAGATCATCAGCCGCCGGGCGATGAACCGCGGGTCCTCCCCCGCCTCGATCATCCGGGCCAGGTAGTGCAGGGTGGCGTCGACGTCGCTGCCCCGGATCGACTTGATCAGCGCGCTGGCCACGTCGTAGTGCTGGTCGCCGTCCCGGTCGTAGCGGACCGCGGCCTGGTTGACGGCGGTCTCCGTGGTGGCCAGCGTGATGCTCGCCTCGCCCTTTTCCAGCGCCGCGCCGGCCGCCGCCTCCAGCGTGGTGAGCGCCTTCCGGGCGTCCCCGCCGGCCAGCCGGACCAGGTGGTCCTCGGCCTCCGCGGAGAGCTCCACCGCCCCCTCCAGGCCGCGCTCGTCGGCCACCGCGCGGCGCAGCAGCGCCCGGACGTCGTCGTCGGTCAGCGACTCCAGGGTGAGCAGCAGCGAGCGGGAGAGCAGCGGGGAGATCACCGAGAAGTACGGGTTCTCGGTGGTCGCGGCGATCAGGGTGACCCAGCGGTTCTCCACGGCGGGCAGCAGGGAGTCCTGCTGGGCCTTGGAGAAGCGGTGGATCTCGTCCAGGAACAGCACCGTCTCCCGGCCGCTCATGCCGACGGCCCGGCGGGCGCCGTCGATCACCGCGCGGACCTCCTTGACGCCGGAGGTGATCGCGGAGAGCTCGACGAAGCGGCCCTCGACGGCCTGGCTGATGACGTGCGCCAGGGTGGTCTTGCCGGTGCCGGGCGGGCCCCAGAGGATCACCGAGCTGGTCGCCGCCGGTCCGCGCGAGCCCGCGACAAGCCGGCGCAGCGGCGAGCCGTCCTTGAGCAGCTGCCGCTGGCCGGCCACCTCGTCGAGGGTGCGCGGGCGCATGCGCACGGCGAGCGGGGCCCGGCCGGGCTCCTTGCTCTGGCGTTCCTCGGCGGCGGCGGTGAAGAGGTCCGGTTCGTCCACACCGGAAGCCTATGCGAGCCCTCCGACAGCCCGGGGCCGATCGCCCGGGCCCGACCGGAGCCCGTCCCGGCTCAGGCGTGCTGCGGGAGGTCCAGCAGGACGACCTCGAACTCCTCCAGCGAGCGCAGCGTCACCCCGCCGGTCGCCACCGCCCGGGCGCGGGCCTCGGCGACCGGGCCGCGCGAGGCGTCCAGCGCCGCCCGGCTGTCGAACAGGCCGCCCACCGCGCCGCGCTCGTCCTCGACGTTCTGCAGCATCGAACCGCCGAGGAAGCCGGGGATCCGCTGCATCGCGGGCAGTGCCCGCTCCCGGAAGGCGGTGGCGACCCGCTCGGCCTGCGAGCGCTCCAGGTCGAACTTGGCGAGCCGGAACCACGAGCCGGGCACCGCCGCGGCGGGCCGGGCGGCCACCACGGCCTCCCAGACGTCGATGGTGACCGTGCCGGCGAACGGCGCCAGCAGGTCGGCGCGCCGCCCGCGCAGCGCCGCGTCGCTGTCCCGTTCGGCCTGCCGGCTGTCCCACCAGGAGCCCATCGTGATGATGCCGAGCTCCCGGTCGGCGAACAGCCCGTAGCCCCGGTAGCCGGGCTGCGCGGACAGCAGCCCGGGCGCCTCCGCGCTCAGCCCGTCGAGGGCCCCGTCGATCAGGGCGGGGTCGCCGGTGAAGTAGCCGGTGCGAACGAACATGGCCGGTCTCCTGACGTCGTCCGGGCAGCGGCGGGCGCCGGTGCCTTGCCGAGCACGTCCATCGGACGGCCCGGCGGCGGCTCCGGCAACGCCGCAGGGCCGTTCGGAGGACGCCCGCGGGGTGCGCCTCAGAGTTCGGCCGCGTGGTCGGGGACGTACTTCTGCAGGTCGCGCGGGGGCCGCTGGTAGCCGCGGGAGGCCGGCCGGGCCGGCAGCTCGACCTTGCGCGGGCTCACCTCCCGGTAGGGGACGGTGGACAGCAGGTGGGCGATCATGTTGATCCGGGCCCGCCGCTTGTCGTCGCTCTCCACCACGTGCCAGGGCGACTCCGGGGTGTCGGTGTAGACGAACATCTCGTCCTTGGCCCGCGAGTAGTCCTCCCAGCGGGTGATCGACTCGACGTCCATCGGGGAGAGCTTCCAGCGCTTCATCGGATCCGCCAGCCGGTCCCGGAAGCGCCGCTCCTGCTCGGTGTCGCTGACCGAGAACCAGTACTTGCGCAGCAGCACGCCGGACTCGATGAGCATCCGTTCGAAGGTCGGGCACTGGTGCAGGAACTGCCAGTACTCCTCGTCGGTGCAGAAGCCCATCACCCGCTCCACCCCGGCCCGGTTGTACCAGCTGCGGTCGAACAGCACGATCTCCCCGGCGGCCGGCAGGTGCTCGACGTAGCGCTGGAAGTACCACTGGGTGCGCTGCCGTTCGGTGGGTGTGGGGAGCGCGGCCACCCGGGCGATCCGCGGGTTGAGGTACTCCGTCACCCGCTTGATCGCGCCGCCCTTGCCGGCCGCGTCGCGTCCCTCGAACACCACCACCAGCCGGGCGCCCTCGGCGCGCACCCACTCCTGGAGCTTCACCAGCTCGTGCTGGAGCCGCAGCAGTTCGCGCTCGTACGGCTTCCTCGCGAGCCGCTCCCGGCTGCCGTCCTCCCGGCCGGTCCTGTCGCGCTTGGCCTTGGCTGCCACCTGGGTGCCTCCGTTCGGCGGGGTGCTGATGACCCTTCACCGTACGGGCCGCGCCCGCTTCCCGCAGGTCCGGGCCGGTCCGGCCGGGCAGCGGCGGCCCCCTGAACCGCCGCTGCCGGGCTCCCCCGTCGGCCGGTCCGCGGACCGAACGATCAACCATGACCCAGACCTGCCGGACGGGTCCAATTTCCGGTTCCATAACCTGGTGGCATGGATGTGGACACCCGACTGCTGCGCAGCTTCGCCGCGGTCTGCGAGGAGGGCCAGCTGACCGCGGCCGCGGCCCGGCTGTTCGTCTCCCAGCCGACGCTGACCAAGCAGATCCGCCAGCTGGAGTCCCTGCTCGGGGTGGAGCTGTTCGAGCGCTCGCGGCGCGGCATGTCCCCCACCCAGGCCGGCCGGGCGCTGGCCCTGCACGCCGACGCGCTGATGGCCACCTGGGAGGAGGCGCTGCGCGCCACCCGGGCCGCCGCCGCGGAGCAGGGCTCGACGCTGCGGGTGGGATTCGAGGGCGGCATCATCAACCTGATGAGCCGGCGCACGGTGGCGGACTTCAGCCGCCGGATGCCGGGCTGGCAGGTGGAGCTGCGGCAGAACAACTGGTTCGACCCGACCTCGGGGCTGGCCACCGGCGAGATCGACCTGACGCTCTGGCACGCCCCGCCGTCGCTCTCCGAGCAGTACAACGTGGCGGTGCTGGGCGAGGAGCCGCGCTGCGCGGCGCTGCCGGCCGGGCACCGGCTGGCCGCCCGTGCGGTGATCGACTTCGAGGAGCTGCTGGACGAGCCCTTCGTGGCGATACCGCACGAGGCCGGGCACTGGCGGGACTACTGGCTGGCGGTCCGGGAGCGGGGCGGGCGACCGGTGCGGATCGGCGCGGTGGCGCACAACACCGACGAGTGGCTGGCCGCTGTGGTGTGCGGCCAGGGCGTCGGCTTCGCCCCGGAGACGATGAGCCGGCTGGCACCGCGTGAGGATGTCGCGTACCGGCCGGTGCGGGGGTTGAGCCCGAGCCAGGTCGGGCTGTACTGGCCGAAGGACCGGAGGCCTACGCCTGCCATGGCCGCGTTCGTGCGCAGCTGTCGGGCCACGGTCGGGGCGGGCGCCAGGTCCTGAGGGCCGGGCCCGGGGGCTAGACGGCCTCGAAGGGCTCCGGGTAGTGGCACAGGCCCCGCGGGGAGCCGTCGTAGGCGGGCAGCACGAGCGCCTGGAAGTAGGCGTCCGGCACCTCGAACGGGCCGGTCACCTCGTGCCGCTGGGCCGGGATGAAGCCGAACCGGGCGTAGTACTCCGGGTCGCCGAGCACGACGACGAGCTTCTCGCCGGCCTCCTCGGCGGCCGTCAGCGCGGCCTTGACCACCAGTTCGCCGACGCCCTTGCGCTGCCACTCGGGGGCGACCGCGACCGGCGCGAGCGCCAGGCCCTGGCCGTCGCCGACCCGCAGCCGGGTGAGCAGCGCGTGGCCGACCACCAGCCCCGAAACGTCGACCGCGACCACCGACAGGCCGGGGAGCCAGGCGGGGTCGCGACGCAGGGCGTCCACCAGGTCGGCTTCGTCCGGGCCGGGGAAGGCGGCCATGTGGACTCGTCTGGTGGCGGGAGCGTCCTCGGGACACTCGATTCTGGTACTGACCTTCACGGGGAGGCCTCTCTCTGTCGCACGCCGTTGTGGACCGGCCCCGGACGGCGGAGGTGCCGTCCGGGGCCGTGAAAGGTTAGCCGATGTCGGCCGGTGTCGGCCGATGGAGTGTCAGGCCTTCGGCTGGGCCTCGGACTTGGCGTCCTCGCGGACCTTCGGCTGGGCGTCGACGCCGGCCTCGCGGCGCTGCGCCGGGGTGATCGGGGTGGGGGCGCCGGTCAGCGGGTCGCCACCGGTCGACGTCTTCGGGAAGGCGATGACGTCCCGGATGGTGTCGTACCCGCCGAGCAGGGTGACGATCCGGTCCAGGCCGAAGGCGACGCCACCGTGCGGCGGCGGGCCGTAGTTGAAGGCGTCCAGCAGGAAGCCGAACTGCGAGGCGGCCTCCTCCTCGGACAGGCCGATCGCGTCGAACGCCCGCTTCTGCACGTCGCGCTGGTGGATACGGATCGAACCGCCGCCCAGCTCCGAGCCGTTGAGCACGAGGTCGTAGGCGTTGGACAGGGCGCTGCCCGGGTCGGTGTCGAAGGTCGCCAGCGACTCCGCGGTGGGGGCGGTGAACGGGTGGTGCACCGCGTGCCAGCCCTGGAACTCGCCCTTGTCGTCCTCGATCGGCTCGAACATCGGGAAGTCGACGACCCAGAGGAAGGCCCACTGGGACTCGTCGATCAGCTCGCAGCGGCGGCCGATCTCCAGGCGGGCGGCGCCGAGCAGCTCCTGCGAGGGGCGCTCCTTGCCGGCCGCGAAGAAGACCGCGTCGCCGTTCTTGGCGCCCGCGGCGGCGGCCAGGCCGGCCAGGTGCTCCTCGGAGAGGTTCTTGGCGACCGGACCGCGCAGCTCGCCGGTCTCGGCGTCGATGAGCACGTAGGCGAGGCCCTTGGCGCCGCGCGCCTTGGCCCAGTCCTGCCAGGCGTCGAGCTGCTTGCGCGGCTGCGAGGCGCCGCCGGGCATGACCACGGCGCCGACGTACGGGGCCTGGAAGACCCGGAACGAGGTGCCCTGGAAGTACTCGGTGAGGTCGGTGAGCTCCTGGCCGAAGCGGACGTCCGGCTTGTCCGAGCCGTAGCGGCCCATGGCGTCCGCGTAGGTCATCCGCGGCAGCGGGTTCGGGATCTCGTAGCCGTGGACCTCGCGCCAGACCGAGCCGATGATCTTCTCGCCGAGGGCCAGGATGTCCTCCTGGTCGACGAAGGAGGCCTCGATGTCCAGCTGGGTGAACTCCGGCTGGCGGTCGGCGCGGAAGTCCTCGTCGCGGAAGCAGCGGGCGATCTGGTAGTAGCGCTCCATGCCGGCCACCATCAGCAGCTGCTTGAACAGCTGGGGCGACTGCGGCAGGGCGTACCAGTGGCCGGGCTGGAGGCGGACCGGGACCAGGAAGTCGCGGGCGCCCTCGGGGGTGGAACGGGTGAGGTACGGCGTCTCGATGTCGAGGTAGTCGTTCTCCTCCATCACCCGGCGGATGATGTTGTTGACCTTGGAGCGCAGGCGCAGGCCCTTGGCCGGGCCCTCGCGGCGCAGGTCGAGGTAGCGGTAGCGGAGGCGGACCTCCTCGTTGACCGTGCCGGGCTCGTACTCGGCGACCGGGAACGGCAGCGGCGCGGCCTCGGAGAGCACCTCGATCGCGCTGACCACGACCTCGACGGCGCCGGTCGGGATGTCCGGGTTCTCGTTGCCCTCGGGGCGCACGCGAACGTCGCCGACCACCTTGACGCAGTACTCGGCGCGCAGGCCGTGCACCGAGTCGAGGTCGCGGACCACGATCTGCACGGTGCCGGAGGCGTCGCGCAGGTCGATGAAGGCGACGCCGCCGTGGTCGCGGCGGCGGGCGACCCAGCCGGCCAGGGTGACGGTGGTGCCTGCGTGCTCCGGGCGGAGCGTGCCCGCGTCGTGCGTGCGGATCACAGCTGCTTCTCCTTCAGGGTGGTGACGAGTGCGTCGAGGGCGACGGGGTTCTGCTCGCCGGTGGTGAGGTCCTTGAGCTGGACGACGCCTTCGGCGAGGTCCCGGTCCCCGGCGACGAGGGCGAAGCGGGCGCCGGAACGGTCGGCGGACTTCATGGCGTTCTTGATGCTCTTGACGCCGAAGGCGAGGTCGGTGGCGACGCCGGCCCGGCGCAGCTCGACCACCTTGGCGAACAGGACGTTCTTGGCCTCCTCGCCGAGCGCGACGGCGTAGACGGAGGTGGCGGCCGGCAGGTCGAGGGCGACGCCCTCGGCCTCCAGCGCGAGGAAGGTGCGGTCCACGCCGAGGGCCCAGCCGACCGAGGGCAGCGCGGGGCCGCCGATCATCTCGGAGAGGCCGTCGTAGCGGCCGCCGCCGCCGATCGCGGACTGGGCGCCGAGGCCGTTGTGGACGAACTCGAAGGTGGTGCGGGTGTAGTAGTCCAGGCCGCGGACCAGCTTGGGGTCGTCGACGAAGGCCACGCCGTTGGCGGTGAGCAGCTCGCGGACCTTCTCGTCGTAGGCCTTGCAGTCCTCGCAGAGGAAGTCGCGCAGCTTGGGCGCGTCGCCGAGCTGGGCCTGCACCGACTCGCGCTTGTCGTCGAGGACGCGCAGCGGGTTGATCTCCGCGCGGCGGCGGGTCTCCTCGTCGAGGTCGAGGCCGGCCAGGAACTCGACCAGGGCGGTGCGGTAGACCGGGCGGCACTGCTTGTCGCCGAGGCTGTTGAGCAGCAGCGAGTAGTCCCGCAGGCCGAGCGAGCGGAAGGCGTCGTCGGCCAGGATGATCAGCTCGGCGTCCAGCGCCGGGTCCTCCGCGCCGATGGCCTCCGCGCCGACCTGGGAGAACTGGCGGTAGCGGCCCTTCTGGGCGCGCTCGTAGCGGTAGTACGAGCCGGAGTACCAGAGCTTGACCGGCAGGTTGCCCTGCTTGTGCAGGTTGGCCTGGAGCGCGGCGCGCAGCACCGAGGCGGTGCCCTCGGGGCGCAGCGCGAGCTCGTCGCCGCCCTTGGTGGTGAGGTTGTACATCTCCTTGGTGACGATGTCGGTGGACTCGCCGACACCGCGGGAGAACAGCTTGACGTCCTCGAAGACCGGGGTCTCGACGTACCCGTAGCCGGCCCGGCGGGCGGGGGCGGCGATGGCCTCGCGGATCGCCAGGAAGGTCGCGGAGCTGGGGGGCAGCAGGTCGTAGGTGCCCTTGGGGGCGGTGAAGGTGCTCAACTTCTCTTCCGTCACATTCCTCGTCGCGGGAAAGCCGGGGCGCCGGCCGCCCCCGCTGCCTGTCGGAGGTAGGGGTTGGTGGCGCGCTCACGGCCGATGGTGGTCTGTCCGCCGTGGCCGGAGAGGACCACGGTGGCGTCGTCGAGGGGCAGGCACACCCGGGCCAGCGAACGCATGATCGCGTCGCCGTCCCCGCCCGGGAGGTCGGTTCGCCCTATGGAGCCGGCGAACAGCAGGTCGCCCGAGAAGAACACCGGGGGGAGGTCCTCGGCACCGGGCGTCCGGAAGGTCACCGACCCCCTGGTATGGCCGGGGGCGTGGTCGACGGTGAGGTTCAGGCCGGCCAGCTCCAGCACGCCGCCGTCGGTGAGCTCGCGGACGTCGTCGGGCTCGCCGACGGTCAGCTCGCCCATCAGCTGGGTGCCGAGGGACCGGCCGAGCGCCTTCTCCGGGTCGCTCATCATGTAGCGGTCCTCGGGGTGGATCCAGGCGGGGATGCCCTTGGCGCCGCAGACCGGGACCACCGAGGCGACGTGGTCGATGTGGCCGTGGGTGAGCAGCACGGCGACCGGCTTCAGCCGGTGCTCGCGGACCAGCTCCTCGACGCCGGCGGCGGCCTGGTGGCCCGGGTCGACGATGACGCACTCCTCGCCCGGCCCCGGCGCGACCAGGTAGCAGTTGGTGCCCCAGGCTCCTGCGGGGAATCCGGCGATGAACACGCGCGTCCTTCGGGTCGGTGGCTGGGGCGTCGGTCGGCAGTGGCTGCTTCGGGTACGGCTACGAGCTGTGATGTAGGGGCAGCCTACCGGCGGTCCGGGTCCGGTTGCGAACCAGATAGGCGTGACAGGTTCACTGCGAGCTGACAGGTTCACCGCGTTCTTACGGTCGCGGTCCCTACACTTGGCCGCCGATGGATGCGATGATCCGCATCGGCATCGCACACGAAGCCCCCACATCCAGACCAGCAGATCCGTAGGAGACACAGCCGGTGGTCAGCAGCGAACAGCGGCGGCGGCAGCTCGCCCGGGAGAAGTACGAGCGCCAGACCGAGCGGCGGGCCGCCCAGGCGGCCGCGCGCAAGCGCCGCAACACCATCCTCGGCGCCTCGCTCGCCGTGGTCGTGCTGGCCGGCGGCGGCACGCTGTTCGCGACCGGCGCCTTCGAGTCGGACGACAAGAAGGACACCACCGCGCAGGCCGCGCCGACGCCGACCGAGCCCACCGTGCCGACCCGCAAGCCGGTCGAGGGCTGCGGCGAGGCGGCGCCGGGCACGCCGAACGGCAAGCAGTGGCCGGCCGAGCCGGCCATGACCGTCGACGAGAAGGCGTCCTACACCGCGGCGCTGGACACCAACTGCGGCAAGGTGACGCTGTCGCTGGACGCGGCGAAGGCCCCGCACACGGTGAACTCCTTCGCCTTCCTGGCCGGCGAGAAGTACTTCGACCACACCAAGTGCCACCGCCTCACCACCGGCGGCATCTTCGTGCTGCAGTGCGGCGACCCGAGCGCCAGCGCGACCAACCCCGGCGGCACCGGCGGCCCGGGCTACAAGTTCGCCGACGAGAACCTGACCGGCGCCACCTACCCGGCCGGCACCGTGGCGATGGCCAACTCCGGCCCCGGCACCAACGGCAGCCAGTTCTTCCTGGTCTACAAGGACACCCAGCTGCCGCCGAACTACACCCCCTTCGGCAAGATCACCGGCGGCCTGGACGTGCTGCAGAAGATCGCCGCCGCGGGCACCCTGGAGGGCAAGACGGACGGCCACCCGATGGCCGACGTCACCTTCAACTCGGTCACCGCCGCGAAGGGTTGACCCGCCCCCGGGGCCGCCCCGGCGCCGCCCGCCCGGCGCGCCACGGCGGCCCCGGCCCGAAATCGCCCGGCCCGGATGCGGACAGCACCGGTCCTGGTCGCCTATGTTGGCGTTGTGTAGGGTGCCCAGACCCGCCGGCCGTCACCCTCGGCAGCAGGACACGGCGGAAGGGGACGGCGGACTCATCGGTCCGCCGCACATCAACTGTGGACGACGAACGCGTACCGCCCCGGCGCGGACGCGACGTCATGTGGAGGACGCGCTATGAGCAGCGACCCGTGGGGCCGTGTCGACGAGCAGGGCACGGTCTACGTCAGGACGGCCGACGGCGAACGCGTCGTGGGTTCCTGGCAGGCCGGCTCGCCCGAGGAGGCGCTCGCCTACTTCGAGCGCAAGTACCAGGGCATCGAGGTGGAGATCGGCCTGCTGGAGAAGCGGGTGCGCACCACCGACCTGGCGGCCAAGGACGCCCAGGCCGCGCTGGAGCACCTGCGCGAGCAGGTCGTCGAGGCGCACGCGGTCGGCGACCTGGCCGCCCTGGCCCAGCGGCTGGACACGCTCGCCGGCGAGATCGAGAGCCGTCGCGAGGAGCGCAAGGCCGCCCGGGCCAAGGCCCAGGACGAGACCCGCACCGCCAAGGAGGCGCTGGTCGCCGAGGCGGAGAAGCTCGCCGAGTCCACCCAGTGGCGGGAGGCCGGCGACCGGCTGCGCGCCCTGGTGGACACCTGGAAGGGCCTGCCCCGGCTGGACCGCAAGAGCGACGACGAGCTGTGGCACCGCTTCTCGCACGCCCGCTCGGTCTTCTCCAAGCACCGCAAGTCGCACTTCGCGGCGCTGGACGCCGAGCGCGACCAGGCCCGCGCGGTCAAGGAGCAGCTGGTCACCGAGGCCGAGGCGCTCTCCTCCTCCACCGAGTGGGGCGACACCGCGGCCCGCTACCGCGACCTGATGGCCCGCTGGAAGGCGGCCGGCCGCGCCCAGCGCGACGTCGAGGACGAGCTGTGGGCGCGGTTCCGCGGCGCCCAGGACGTCTTCTTCCAGGCCCGCTCCGCGGTGTTCAGCGAGCGTGACGCCGAGCAGGTCGCCAACCAGAAGCTCAAGGAGGCGCTGGCGGCCGAGGCGGAGACGATCCTGCCGATCACCGACCTGAAGGCCGCCAAGGCCGCGCTGCGCGAGGTCAACGAGCGCTGGGAGGCGATCGGTCACGTGCCGCGCGACATCCGGCCGAAGCTGGACGGCCGGCTGAACGCGGTCGAGCGGGCGATCCGCGAGGCCGAGGAGGCCGAGTGGCAGCGCTCCAACCCGGAGGCCAAGGCCCGCGCGGCCGGCATGGTCGGGCTGTTCCAGGCCAAGGCGGACAAGATCCAGGCCGACCTGGACAAGGCCCGCGCGGCCGGCAACGCCGCCAAGGCGGCCAAGCTGGAGTCCGAGCTGTCCGGCGTCCGGACCCTGCTGGAGCAGGCCCACAAGAGCCAGGAGGAGTTCAGCGGCTGATCCGGCCCTGAACCGACGCGAGGGCCCCCGGGGATCGCTCCCCGGGGGCCCTTGCGCTTGTCCCGACTACCGGCTGCGGGCCGAGGTGACCCGGTAGACGTCGTAGACGCCCTCGACGCCGCGGACCGCCTTGAGCACGTGGCCCAGGTGCTTGGGGTCGCCCATCTCGAAGGTGAACCGGCTCATCGCCACCCGGTCGCGGGAGGTCTGCACCGCCGCCGACAGGATGTTGACGTGCTGGTCGGAGAGGACCCGGGTGACGTCCGAGAGCAGCCGGGAGCGGTCCAGCGCCTCGACCTGGATGGCCACCAGGAAGACCGAGGACTGGGTGGCCGCCCACTCGACGTCGATCATCCGCTCGGGCTGCTGGCTGAGCGCCTCGACGTTGACGCAGTCGGCGCGGTGCACCGAGACGCCGTTGCCGCGGGTGATGAAGCCGACGATGCCGTCGCCGGGCACCGGCGTGCAGCAGCGCGACAGCTTCACCCAGACGTCCTCGACGCCCTTGACGATCACGCCCGGGTCGCCCTTGGCCCGGCGGCGCACCGCCCGCCGGTTGTCGTGGGTCGGGGTGGCCGTCTCGGCGAGGTCCTCGGTGGCGCCGTCCTCGCCGCCCAGCGCCTGCACCAGCTTCTGGACGATGTTCTGCGCGGCGACGTGGCCCTCGCCGATCGCCGCGTAGAGCGAGGAGATGTCCGGGTAGCGCATCTCGTGGGCCAGCGTGACCAGCGAGTCGCCGGTCAGGATCCGCTGGATCGGCAGGCCCTGCTTGCGCATCGCCCGGACGATGGCCTCCTTGCCCTGCTCGATCGCCTCCTCGCGGCGCTCCTTGGAGAACCAGGCCCGGATCTTGTTGCGGGCGCGCGGCGACTTGACGAAGCCGAGCCAGTCCCGGGACGGGCCGGCGTTCTCCGCCTTGGAGGTGAAGACCTCGACGGCGTCGCCGTTCTCCAGGGTCGACTCCAGCGGCACCAGCCGCCCGTTCACCCGGGCCCCTATGGTCCGGTAGCCGACCTCGGTGTGCACCGCGAAGGCGAAGTCCACCGGGGTGGCCCCGGCCGGGAGGGCTATGACGTCGCCCTTGGGCGTGAAGACGAAGACCTCGTTGCTGGCCAGGTCGAAGCGGAGCGACTCCAGGAACTCGCCCGGGTCGGCGGTCTCCTTCTGCCAGTCCAGCAGCTGCCGCAGCCAGGCCATCTCGTTGACGGCGCCGGCCTTGTCGTCCTTGCGGGTCTGGGTCGGGGTGTCGGTGCGCACCTTGGACGCGCCGGCCACCGCGCGCTGCTTGTACTTCCAGTGCGCGGCGATGCCGTACTCGGCCCGGCGGTGCATGTCGAAGGTGCGGATCTGCAGTTCGACGGGCTTGCCCCCGGGACCGATCACCGTGGTGTGCAGCGACTGGTACATGTTGAACTTGGGCATCGCGATGTAGTCCTTGAACCGCCCCGGCACCGGGTTCCACCGCGCGTGGATGGTGCCCAGCGCCGCGTAGCAGTCGCGGACGGTGTCGACCAGGACCCGGATGCCCACCAGGTCGTAGATCTCGGCGAAGTCCCGGCCCCGGACGATCATCTTCTGGTAGACCGAGTAGTAGTGCTTCGGCCGGCCGGTGACGGAGGCGGTGATCCGGGCACCGCGCAGGTCGCCCTGCACCTGGTCGATGACGGTCGCCAGGTACTCGTCCCGCTTGGGGGCGCGCTCGGCGACCAGCCGGACGATCTCGTCGTACATCTTGGGGTAGAGGATCGCGAAGGCGAGGTCCTCCAGCTCCCACTTGATGGTGTTCATGCCCAGCCGGTGCGCCAGCGGGGCGTAGATCTCCAGCGTCTCGCGGGCCTTCTTCTCCTGCTTCTCCCGCTTGAGGTAGCGCATGGTGCGCATGTTGTGCAGGCGGTCGGCCAGCTTGATCACCAGGACCCGCGGGTCCTTGGCCATCGCGACGACCATCTTGCGGACCGTCTCGGCCTGCGCGGCCTCGCCGAACTTGACCCGGTCCAGCTTGGTGACGCCGTCCACCAGCAGGGCCACCGAGTCGCCGAAGTCCTTGCGCAGGGTCTCCAGGCCGTAGTCGGTGTCCTCGACGGTGTCGTGCAGCAGCCCGGCCATCAGGGTCGGGGCGTCCATGCCGAGCTCGGCCAGGATGGTCGCGACCGCCAGCGGGTGGGTGATGTACGGGTCGCCGCTCTTGCGCTTCTGCCCGCGGTGCCACTTCTCGGCGACCGCGTAGGCCTTCTCGATGTCGCGCAGCAGCGCCGGGTCGGCCTTGGGGTCGTTGGCCCGGATCGAGCGGAACAGCGGCTCCAGCACCGGGTTGAGCACGCTGGAGCGCTGGCCGCCGAGGCGGGCCAGGCGGGCCCGCATGCCGCCGGTGGCGGAGGCCCGGCCCGTCGGGGCGGACGGGCGGGACGGGGTCGGCGCCGGACGTGCCGGGGTGGCCCCCGAGGGCGTGGGCCGGTTCTCGGGGGCGGCCGCAGCGGCCGTGGGCACAACCTCGTCGGGCAAGGACACTCCTCAGGGCGCTCGGCCTGCCCCCCGCGGGCGGCGCGTGCGCGCGGCTGGCGCGGTCACGACTCTCACAACCGGGAGGGGATGAATCTTCATGGTACCGAGCCCGGCGGCGGGGCGTCCGGTCGGCCGGGCCCGAACACGGGGCGGACACACCGCCGACACACCGCGGTCCCTTCCGGACGAACGACGAGCGGCGGCCGGATGACTCCGACCGCCGCTCGCTTCGTACTCGGACGTCGCGCTCAGGACGTCGCGCTGACTCAGACCGTGACCAGCGTCTCCAGCGGAGCCGCGCCCAGGTGCGGGGCCAGCCGCTCGCGCCCGTCCAGGAAGCCCAGCTCCATCAGGACGACGACGCCCGCCAGCTCGGCCCCGGCCTCCTTCACCAGGTCCAGCGAGGCGCCGATGGTCCCGCCGGTGGCCAGCACGTCGTCCACCACCAGCACCCGCTCACCGGGCGCGAAGGCGTCGCACTGCACCTCCAGCGTCGCCGAGCCGTACTCCAGCTCGTACGAGCGGCGGAACACCTCGCCGGGCAGCTTGCCCTCCTTGCGGATCGGCACGAAGCCGAGCCCGGCCGCGAAGGCCGCCGGGGCCGCCAGCACGAAGCCGCGCGCCTCCAGGCCGACCACCTTGGTCGCCCCGAGCTCCTTCGCCCGGTCCGCGAGCGCCCGGGTGAGCGCGGCGAAGGCCTCGGCGTCGGCGAGCAGCGGCGCGATGTCCTTGAACAGCACGCCCGGCTTCGGGTAGTCCGGGACGTCCCGGATCCGGCTGGTGAGCAGCTCGGCGAGGACGGTGTCGGCGGTGGTCACGAAGGGTCCTTAGGGTCGGCGGAGGTCAGCGCTTGGTGGACGGACGGCCCTTGGCACGGGTGCCGCCGGCCGCCTTGCCGCGCTGACCGACCATACCCGCCGGCAGGTCCTCGTCGGCGATCTCCTCGTCCTCACCGGCCGCCTTGGCCTCGGCCGCCTTGGCGTCCGCGGCACGGCGCTGGGCGACCCGCTTGGCGAGCGCCTTCAGCTCCGGCTGCTCCTCCTTCAGCTGCGCGAGCAGCGGGGTGGCGACGCAGATCGAGGAGTAGGCACCGGCGGCGAGACCGATGAACAGCGCCAGCGAGATGTCGTTCAGGGTGCCGGCCCCGAGCAGGCCGCCACCGATGAACAGCAGCGCCGCCACCGGGAGCAGGGCGACCACGGTGGTGTTGAGCGAGCGGACCAGGGTCTGGTTGAGGCCCGCGTTGGCCGCCTCGCTGTAGGTGAGCTTGCTCTGCTTGGTGAGGTCCTTGGTGTTCTCCTTCACGGTGTCGAAGACGACGACCGTGTCGTAGAGGGAGTAACCGAGGATGGTCAGGAAGCCGATCACGGTGCCCGGGGTGACCTCGAAGCCGACCAGGGCGTAGACGCCGATGGTGATCAGGAGGTCGTGGATGAGGGCGACCAGGGCGGCCACCGCCATCCGCCACTCGAAGGCGATCGCCAGGTAGATCGTCACCAGGATCATGAAGATGACCAGACCGGTGAGTGCCTTGTTGGAGATCTGCTCACCCCAGCTGGGGCCGATCACCTGGGCCTCGATCTCGCCGACCGGGACGTCGATCTCCTTGGCGAGCTTGCCGGTGAACTCCGCGGAGGTGGTCTTGTCCTCCGAGGAGACCTGGATCCGGATCTTGCCGTTGTCCGTGGACTGCACCAGCGGGTGCGAGGAAACGATCTTGTCGACCGCCTCCTGCGTCTGCGAGACCGACAGCCCGGGCTTGGTCACGGTGTAGACCGAGCCGCCCTTGAACTCGATGCCCAGGTGCAGGCCCATCGCCAGGCCGATCGCGGCGACCAGGACGATCACCCCGGAGATGCTGTACCAGACCTTGCGGCGGCCGACGAAGTCGAAGCTGACCTCGCCCTGGTAGAGCTTGTGGCCCAGATTGGAGAAGCGCGACACGGTGTCAGGCCCCCTTCACGGCGGCGGAGGACGAAGGGGTGCGACGGCGGGTGCTGCGCAGCGGCGGACGGGCGCCCAGCCGCTTCGGGTCCAGGCCGGACCACGGGTGACCCTCGGAGAAGAACTTCCGGCGGGCCAGCAGGGTGATCAGCGGCTTGGTGAAGAGGAAGATCACCACGACGTCGAGCGCGGTGGTCAGACCCAGCGTGAACGCGAAGCCCTGGACCTTGCCGACCGAGACCACGTAGAGCACCGCGGCACAGAGGAAGGAGACGAAGTCCGACACCAGGATGGTGCGCCGGGCGCGCGGCCAGGCCCGCTGGACGGCCGGGCGCAGCGGAGCGCCCTCGCGGACCTCGTCGCGGATGCGCTCGAAGTACACGATGAAGGAGTCGGCGGTGATACCGATCGCGACGATCGCGCCGCAGACCGCCGGCAGGTTCAGCGCGAAGCCGATCCCGGCGCCGAGCAGGCTCATGATCGAGTAGGTCAGGACCGCCGAGACGATCAGACCGGCGATCGAGACCAGGCCCAGGCCGCGGTAGTAGACCAGCGAGTACAGGACCACCAGCAGCATGCCGATGATGCCGGCGATCAGACCGGCCTTCAGCTGGTCGCCGCCGAGCTGCGGGGAGACGGTGGTGACGTCGCTGGTGATGAACTCCAGCGGCAGGGCGCCGAAGCTCAGCACGTTGGCGAGGTCCTGCGCCTCGGCCTGGGTGAAGCTGCCCGAGATCACGGCCGAGCCGCCGGGGATGGCGCTGCGCACGTACGGGTGGGAGACGACCTGGCCGTCCAGCACGATGGCGAACTGGTTGGTCGGGTCGGGCTGGGCGGCCAGCTGGCCGGTGACGGCGGTGAAGGCGTCGGTGCCCTTGCCGTTGAACTGGAGCTGGACCTGCCAGCCGCCACCCTGCTGGGTGTCGATGGTGGCCTGCGCCTTGGAGACGTCCTTGCCGAACACCGCGACCGGGCCGAGCGCCAGCTTGTAGGCGACGCCCTGCTCGTCCTTCTGGGTGCACGCGACGGCCGGCGCGCCCTCGGCGGACTGGTAGTTCTTGTTCCGCTGCTCCGGCTTGGTGCAGTCGAGCGCGGCGAACTGGGCGGCCAGCTCCGGCGGCACGGTGCCCGAGGTCATCGCGGCGGAGAGGTCCGGGGTGACCGGGGCGGTCGCCGGGGCGCTCGGGGCGCCGGTCGCGGCGGCGCTCGACTGCACCAAGCCGGAGCAGCGGAACAAGAACTCCCAGTCC